>NZ_JBHWIO010000003.1:0-28385 GCF_042732075.1 Kitasatospora sp. NPDC059812 | reverse complement strand
GTGGTGGTTTTTTTTTTTTATAAAACCCAACCCACAAACCGGGCGGCCAAAACCCCCCCCCCCCGGCCCGTTTTGGGTTAGCCGCCCCCCCCCCCCCACACCAACGCACAAGCCGATTCCTTACTGTCAGTCAACAATCCGTCACAGTCGTGAGACCATTGATCATGCGGTGCCCGCATACGGATATGCGAGGAACGCATCGGATTGCACCATGTGACCTGGCAGGCCTCGTAGCGTTGGGATGGGCTGTTGAACTGGAACTCGGCAGCGATCCGGGATGCCTCCCGGACGAGGAACTACGGCAAGATCATCGAGCTGGCTCGAACGTACCAGCGCATGACGCAGGTGCAGTTGGGCGAGGCATGTGGACTCTCACAATCAGCGATCTCACGACTGGAGAAGCGAGGCATCGCCCCCTACGCCATGGACGTGCTACTGCGACTGTCACAGCACCTGGGAATTCCAGCAGCTCTGCTCGGCCTCGCCGAGAATACGGTTCAGACGCGAATCGGAACTGAGAACGTGGAAAGACGTCAATTCCTGGGAGCAGCCGCAGCAATCGCGGCATCCCCCGTATTCACTGCCGCCGCGGGATCCACGGACGAGGCCGAGCAGCAAGCTGTCGCACTCCGAGTTGCCACCACCTCCTACCGTCGACTTGACGGGTCGACGCCCTCACGGGAGCTTGCCGATGTCGTCCACTCCCATCTGCGGTTGATCCAGGGGCTGATTGGCGCGGCACGGACCGATGCTCATCGGATCAGGCTCGCCGCCATCGCGAGCGAGGCGGCGAGCCTGGCCGCTTGGCTGGCGTGGGACATGGGAGACCACGGGTCCGCGCGGTCGTTCTACGGAGCTGCGATCAAAGCCGCGCGGTCAGGAGCACACCCACTGCTTGCCGCGTACCAGTCCGGAAGCCTCGCGCAGTTCGAAGCTCACACCGGCAACGCGGTCCAGGCGCTCAGTCTCACCCAGCGAGCCCGCAGCTTCCTGGAGCCTGCGCTTCCCACAGTCGCCGACGCGTGGCTTTCATCGGTTGAGGCCCTCGGACATGCAGCCGCAGGCGACCAGCGCAGCGCCGACCGCGCCTTGACACGTAGCCGAGCCGTGCTTCAGGCAGACATCCGGGAAGAACCACCCCCATGGCCCTGGGTGTTCACCTTCGACGAGTCCAAAGTGGCCGCTGCCAAAGTGACCTGCGGCGCGAAACTCGGACTCTCCAGGTGGGCATCAGAAACGGCGATCCCGGTCCCGGCGACCAGTCATGCGAAGCAACGCGCGCTGCTGTTGCTGGACATTGCAGCAGGCCATCTGGCCGCAGGACGGATCGAGGCGGCATTCGCCCTCGCCACGCAAGCTCTGGAGATCGGACTCCAGTACCGTTCAGGTCGAATCGTCGAGAGAGGCCGCGCACTTCGACGGTCGTTCAGCACTTCCTCGCCGTCCAAGGTCGTGAGGGAGTTCGACGAGCGCCTGCACGGTGTCTATCTCTAGGAAGGGATCGCAGTGCGAATCGGAATCACGGGGCATCGGGGGCTGGCGGCCGGGGTGGAGGAGCAGGTTCGACGGCTGCTCGAAGACGCTCTCGCGGGCGAGGACCCGACTGGGCTCACGGTCGTGTCCTGCATCGCGGACGGGCCGGACGCGTGGATCGCGGAGATCGCGCTCGAACGGGGGGCGCGGCTGGAGGTCGTCATTCCGGCGGATCAGTACCGGGACGGGCTGCCGGACTGGCATCACCCCGTCTACGACCGGCTGTTGAGCAGTGCCGACGCCGTTCACCGAACAGGCCGGGTGGAGTCCGACGAAGCCGCCCACATGGCGGGGAGCGAGGTCCTGGTAGCCCAGGTCGACAAGCTCCTCGCCGTCTGGGACGGCCTGCCGGCCCGCGGCCACGGCGGGACGGCGGACGTGGTCGCCTACGCCCGCCAGCGCGGCGTGCCGGTTGAGGTGCTGTGGCCCCAGGGGGCACGCCGGTGAATGCGGAATGAGGTCTATCAGTCAGGCCGGTCGCGCCGCCGCTACCGCGTCGGTGTAGAGCTCGGTGTTCAAGTCGGCTTCGTTGATGCCGAGTTCATTCAGCACCGCACGCACCAGGGCGAGGGCCGGCGCGAGGTCGGCCTCCGTGGCGGCCGTCGTCTCGACCTCGATGAACGTGGCGTCGTCCAACTCGGGAACGCGAACGAGCGTGGCGAGCAGGTGCCTCCCGTCGCGCTGGAAGCCGTAGTTGCGGCACCGCTTCTCGAACGCGATGCGAGGGGTGAAGCCCAGGCCCCGGATGATCTCGTGCGCGGCGTCGGCGTCCTCGACCTTCGTCTCGGACTCCGGCTTCGACCCGGACGCCTCGTCCACCCGTGCCCCCTTGTACGTGAGCACCGTGCGCGTGTCGTCCGGGCCGTGCACGGTACGGATCCGCAACTCGCGATCGGCGCCCATCAGGCTGCCGTCCGGCGCGTCGTAGTACGTGTCGCGGTAGACCTCGGCGCGGCCGGCGCCGTGCCGGGCCTCCAGTTGCCTGCGCACGCCTTCCGGGTCGCGCACGACCGCCTTGAGCTCCGCTTCGATCGCCATCCTCGCCCCTCCGTCAGATCACGCGCTCGGCGCCGTCCACCATCACATCGAGGTCCCGCCTTGAAGGCACGATCCACGACCCGCGTCAGCTCGGTTTCTCCCCGAGTTCCCCGAGGGCGGCACGGAGCCAGTCGAGGGAGTCGGTTGCCAGGACGGCGTCGGCAAGTGCGTTGGCGGTCTTCGTGATGAGACGGCCACGGCTGTTGTCGATCCAGCGCTGAGCGTTCGCATAGCCCTGAGCCTTGTACTCGACGCCCTGGATCAGGCACTCCAGCTTGTCGGCGTCCCTCGCGCAGACCGCCTCCGGAGAGTCCTTCGCTTCGTACTCCGCGACGAGATCCCGGATGGTCGAGGCAAGGATCTCCGGCATTCCGCCGACCTGGTCGGCCGTCACCGCCGCCGGGTCGGCGCCGGGCGCGTACTTCTTCCCCAGATGGTTGACGTCCCCGGTGCGCGTCTCCTGGGAGTCGTGCCAGACCGCGAGGAAGGCGGCCTGCGCCGGGTCCGCGCCTTCGAGCTTGGCAATGATCGAAGCGATCAACGCGGTTCGCCAGGAGTGTTCGGCGACCGATTCGGGATCGCGGACGCCGGCCATCCACCAGCCCGTGCGCTTGGTCTGCTTGAGCGTCCCGGCTTCGAACAGGAACCTCGCCACCGGCGTCAGGTCGTCTGTCACTGTCTGGCTCCTCTCACGCCTCGACAAGGCGGATCGCGTAGCGGATGCTGTCGAGTTCGCGTCGCCCGCGCCGCGACAGCTCCCGACCATCCAACAGCACCGGGAGCCGTTCGCGCAGGGCGCGGGCCGCAGTTCCGGAGCGCAGCAGATCCGGCCGGACCTGGAGCAGTGACCACACACTGTGGATGTTCAACTCGGCGTACCCGCACTGCGGGCCGAGGCCCTGAACGAGGTGCGCGAGGAGCTTGTCGCCGGACCACGGGCCCGGCGACCGGGCAGCGATGAAGTCGTCGGAGAGTTCGAGGTACGGGGCCTCGCCGACCCAGTACGCCCAGTAGTTGAGGTTCGCCATCGCGCCCGCCTCATCGGCGAGGGCCGTTTCGATGAAGTGGCTCATCCGATCCCGGTCACCGTGGCGGGCGGAGACCATGGCGACGGAACGGGAGTTGAGCCAGTGACTCAGCCAGTCGTTCGGCCGCTCGGAACGCTGCTGGTGGGCGAGCCACTCCCGCGTGTCACCCTGTTCGTCGTATCCGGCCAGGTACAGCGCTTGGCGGCGGGCGAGGAACTGGTCCGTTCCACGCGCTTCCTCGGCCGCGCGCCGCAGGTGCGTGTAGAACCGGGTGCGGTCGGGGGCGAGGAGTTCCGGTCCGGCCGGCGCTGGGCCCTTTCGTGGACGCGGCGGGGTCGGGAGGTCGCGAACAGTCTGCGGCGCTGCACCGCTGAGCGGCCACATGAGAATCTCCACGAGCTCGCGCCGTATCACCATCGCCCCGAGGGGGCTCCCGGCAGCCGGCGACTTCTCCTCAACGATGCCGGCGAGCACGATGTCCGCCTCGAAGGATCGCTCCAGTGTTTGGAGGAGTGCGGGCGCTGCGCCCACCTGCATCAGCCGATGGCGGTAGGTGAACATCCGCCCGACAGGCACGGCCGTGAGCGGGCGCCGACCGCTCTCCCATCCGGCGATCGTGTCGGTCGACACGGCCAACCGCTCGGCGAACTCGTCCTGGGTGGCCCCACACTGTTCTCGTATCACCCGAAAGACGTACCCGGAGATGATGCCCACGCGTGGGCGCCGAGACCTACCCTGACTGACAGTCAGAGACTGATGCGGGCTTGACTGCATGAGAGCCCCCCACTTCGGGAGTTCGTGCCAACGTACCTGTACTCGCGGTCACTTCAGGTTCCGACTCCGGGACCCTACCGTCGTAGGCGTCCCCGACCGAGAGCGGTCGGTGACCCGTCGGCAGGTCTCGCTCCCTGCGACGGCGGCCCCGCTCTCATCAAGGAGCCTATCGGCCCGGGGTACGTCAGTTGGTCACTGTCACGTCCGTGCACCTGGGCAAGCGCTCCACACGACAATCATCGCGAACAGGACAGGCAGGAGGCACCCATGGGATGGGGAACCGGCAAGGACGGAAGCTCCGGTGGCGGCAGCGGGGGCAACGACGGCGGGCAGGGCAAGCACGCGGGCGACAAGGACTTCAACACGGCCCCGCAGAATCAGGATCACCAGTCGCGAAAGGCCGGCGGCAAGCACGGCAAGGACGGCGACAAGAGCAAGTGACAACTCACCAGCAGGGCTTGGAGCGGGCCGGCGTGCGCGGCCTGCTCCAAGCCGTCTCCCGGCACCTCGGCCGCGATCTGGCCCCCCACTGGCGCGAGGCCGCCGAAGCGACGCCGCGCCACCGTTTCCTCCCCGACCGCGTCTGGCTGAGCGGCGACGACGATGTTCTCGTGCCCTGCGATCGCGGGCACGAGCCCGATCGCTGGTTCGCCGCCGCGTACGCGGACGAACCCGTGGTGACGCAGATCAACGACGGGCAGGAGCCGGAGGATCTGGCCGACGCCTCACCGTCCTCCTCGGCCTCCGCTCCGTCGATCGTCTTCCAGATGCTCGAACTCCTGGGCGTCGCACCGGGAATGCGGGTCCTGGAGATCGGCGCGGGCACCGGGTTCAACGCCGCGCTCCTCTCCCACCGGCTGGGCGACACCAACGTGACCACGATCGACATCGACCCCACCGTGGCCGAACTCGCCCGGTCCAACCTCAAGGCCAACGGCTACGCACCCGCCGTCGTCTGCGGCGACGGAAGCCTCGGCTGGAGCGGCGAAGCGCCGTTCGACCGCGTGGTGGCCACCTGTTCGGTGAGACGGGTTCCGTACGCCTGGATCGAACAGACCAAGCCCGGCGGCGTCGTCCTCACCCCCTGGTGCGACGACTGGAGCCACGGCGGCCTGCTCCGCCTCACCGTGGGCGGCGACGGAACTGCCACCGGCCGCTACACCGCCGACAGCGCCTTCATGCTGATGCGCACCCAGCGCCGCGACCTCCGCCTCTTCCGGGACGTCGTCATGGACGAGCACGTACCGGACGAGTCCACGACCACGCTCGACCCCTGGGCCGTCGCCGACTCGGAGTTCGAGACCCAGTTCGCCCTCGGGCACCGCCTCGGCGACCTCTGGTACGCCTGGCACCACGATCCCGATCTCGACGACGTCGAGACGCGCCTCTGGGTGGCCACGACCGACGGCGGCTCCTGGGCCGCCGTCGACTGGGACGGCACCGAGAACACCGAGCGGTACACGGTCTGGCAGCACGGCCCGCGCCGCCTGTGGGACGAAGTCGAGGCCGCCCACCGCTGGTGGCTGGACAATGACCGCCCCGGTCCGAGCCGCCTCGGCCTCACCATCGGCCCCGGCGGCCATCAGGCCTGGCTGGACGACCCGACGAATGCGTGGCCCCTGCCGTAGGGGAATGGATCGCCCATCGCATTCGGCACGGCCCCGGATCGCCAGTCCGGGGCTGCTTGCCTGAATCCGATCGGATGTTCCAGGTGGTCAACAGCCCGACAACTGGTCACGTGGAGAGCGGAATTGGCGTTACCTTGGATCGGGTGTCGAGCTGAGCCGGAGGGGCGTGGTGGATCGCCGGGGATTCGTGGCCGCCTCCAGTGCGTACGCGCTTGCGGCGTTGGGCCTGCCTGATCCAGACGCCATCCTTCGGCGGACACGGCTGAAGACTGATGAGAAGGTGAAGGTCGGCCGGGGCGAGGTCGCAGCGATCCGTCAGATGACGAAGTCGCTGGGCGACGCGGCCGCCGAGCTCGGTGGCGGCCATGCCCGCCATCTCGCCGTCCGCTACCTGCACGACGACGTCGCGCCCTGGCTGGACGGGACGTGGAGTGAAGCCGTCGGCCGGGAGCTGTTCGCGGCGACCTCCCAACTCGTTCACCTGGCCGGGTGGATGGCCCAGGACGAGGGGAACCAGGACGCCGCCCAGCAGTACTACGCGCATTCCTTCCGGCTCGCTTCCGAAGCCGGCGACGCCGAGTTGGCCGCCACCGCCCTGCGCGGTCTGGCCGTTCAGGCCATCGACCTGGGTTTCAGGCCCACCGCCGTGCGGATAGCGGAAGAGTGCGTCGACCAGGCCAAACACCTCGATGACTCCCGAGCGCTCGCCTACTACCAGGCCACCCTGGCCAACGCCGCAGCGCTCGACGGCGACCGGCGCACCGCGACCAGCTCGCTCGCCGCGTCCCAGAGCGCGATCGAACGGGCCACCGGCGCGCCCGGCGAGTCGTGGGCCTCGCACTACAGCATCGGCCGGTGGGCTCACGAGTCCGGCATGGTCCTCGCCCGACTCGGCGACTGCACCAGCGCGCAGGAACACCTCCACCACGCGCTCGACATCCACGGACTCGACCGCCGCCGCACCCGGGCGATCGTCCTCGCCGACCTCGGCACCGTCCGTCTCCGGCAGGACGACGTCGACGGCGCCCTCGCGTCCTGGAACGACTTCCTCGACTGCGCGGACGGCATCCGCTCGGTCAAGGTCCAGGACGCCGTCCGCGACCTGCGGGCCCGCCTCTACCGTCTCCGCGACGTGGCCGGTGCCGGGGAACTCGACGAGCGAGCCGCGGCGTTAGGGTGAATCGTGGCAGACGACCGACCGGGCCCGTCCGACAGTCGGGAGCACTGGCGATGGGTGCGGAGCTTCCTCAACGACCACCGCTTCGAGTTGACCAATCGGCTCCTTGCCGAGAGCGAGCCCGAACGGCTGGTCCCGGGGACTCCGTTGCTGGCTCGGCGGCACTGGATTCCGGAGCAGCCGGTGCCGCTGGAGCGTGTCCGACTGCGCTGGCAGCCGGACGCGCCGGAGGCCGAGCTGGACGGCGGCGAGCCGGAGCTCGACCGCATCCGCCCGCGTCAGAGGGGCGGCACGACCTACCGTCGCTACGCCGACGCGGTGCGGGATCTCGCCAAGCCCAGGCTGTTCGAGGATCGAAGCTGCTACCGCCTGCTCGATGTCGGGACGTCTGCGGGCGATCCGACGCTGACGTTCGGCCGCGGCCGGTACTTCGACGTGATCAACATCTGTGAGGCCGTCGCGCACGAGTACGCGGCGGCGGTCCTGGCGGGCTCGGCCGCCACGCCCTTCCGCGCTGCCATCGGCGATCCGACCGTCCTCGCGCGCCGGCCGGTCATGGCGGCCATCAGCACGCTGACCATCCGGCACGATCGCAGCACCGGCGAAGCGGAGTTCGTGCTGCACTGGCGTGACCCCGAGAAGGTCGCCAGCGGCGGGGGTCTCTTCCAGGTGATGCCGGTCGGGATGTTCCAGGCCTCGCACGACGCGCCGTGGAACGAGGGGAACGACTTCGACCTTTGGCGGGCGATCCTGCGGGAGCTGAGCGAGGAGTTGCTCGGCAGCACCGAGGACTACGGGAGCGACAGGGCGCCGATCGACTACGCCGCCTGGCCGCTCGACAAGTCGCTCACCGCGGCGCGCGCGGACGGCCGCCTGCGGGTGTTCTGGCTGGGCCTCGGGATGGATCCGCTGACGTTCGTCACCGACATGCTGACCGTGGCCGTGTTCGACGCCGAGCTGTTCGACGACACGTTCCGGCGCATCGTCTCGACCAACGACGAAGGCCACCGCGTTGGCCTGGAGGACGCCACCGGACGCTCGGCCGGCATCCCGTTCACGGCCGAGCAGGTGGATCGCCTCACCGGTGCGGAGCCGATGCAGCCCGCCGGCGCGGCGCTCCTGCGGCTCGCCTGGCGGCACCGGAAGGCGTTGTTGCAGCTCTCCTGACACAAGGAAGGCCCCGGACCGCCCGACCGGTCCGGGGCCGTTCACCTAGTGCGCGTCAGACGGTCTTGGCGGCCGCGAAGCGGGACGAGACGTCCTGCCAGTTGACGACGTCCCAGAGCTTCTCGACGTAATCGGGGCGGACGTTGCGGTACTGCAGGTAGTACGCGTGCTCCCAGGCGTCGAAGGCGAGCAGCGGGGTGGTGCCCTGGCCGACGTTGCCGTGGTGGTCGTAGACCTGCTCGACGATCAGGCGCTTGCCGAGGGGCTCCCAGGAGAGGATGCCCCAGCCGGAGCCCTGCACGCCGGTGGTGGCGGTGGTGAGCTGCTTGCGGAAGGCCTCGAAGCTGCCGAAGTGCTCGGTGATGGCGTCGGCCAGCTCGCCCTCGGGGCGGTCGCCGCCCTCCGGGGAGAGGTTCTGCCAGAACAGCGAGTGCAGCACGTGGCCGGACAGGTGGAAGGCGAAGGTCTTCTGCAGGCCGACCAGGCCGCCGAACTGCTCCTTGTCGCGCGCCTCGGCCAGCTGGTCCAGGGTGTCGTTCGCACCCTTGACGTAGGCGGCGTGGTGCTTGGAGTGGTGCAGTTCGAGGATCTCGGGGGACATCGCCCGCTCAAGCGCGGAGTAGTCGTACGGCAGGTCGGGAAGCGAGTAGGTGCCCATGCTGGGACACAGCCCCTTTCGATGAACAGTGATGATCGTGCCGGGACAACACTATTGCGTATGAGTTGCAGGAACGAAGCATGGGCTCCTGCTTATTCCTCACGTCTCGTCGGGCACAATGGTCGCGAGTGCATGTAATGAGTGATGAGGGTGAGTGACTGTGACAGGGTCACCGGTGGTGCTGGGGATCGAGTCCTCCTGCGACGAGACCGGCGCGGGTCTGGTCCGGGACGGCGTACTGCTCGGGCAGGCGGTGGCGTCGTCGATGGACGAGCACGCCCGCTTCGGCGGGGTGGTGCCGGAGATCGCCGCCCGGGCGCACGTCCACGCGATGGCGCCGGTGGTCGGCGAGGCGCTGGCGCGGGCCGGGCTGACGCTCGCCGACATCGGCGCCGTCGCGGTGACGACCGGCCCGGGGCTGGCCGGGGCGCTCCAGGTCGGGGTGGCCGCGGCCAAGGGCTACGCGTTCTCGCTCGGCGTCCCGCTGTACGGGGTGCACCACCTGGCCGGGCACGTCGCCGCCGCGACGCTGGACGGCGGGCCGCTGCCGAACCCCTGCGTGGTGCTGATCGTCTCGGGCGGGCACACCTCGCTGCTGCTGGTGCGCGACCTCGCCCGCGATCCGATCGTCCACCTCGGCGACACCCTGGACGACGCGGCCGGCGAGTGCTTCGACAAGGTCGCCCGGATCCTCGGCCTCCCCTACCCCGGCGGGCCGGCGATCGACCGGGCGGCCCGGGACGGCGACCCGACGGCCGTCCGCCTGCCGCGGCCGCTGACCGGACCGCGGGACGACCCGTACGCGTTCTCGTTCTCCGGGCTCAAGACGGCCGCCGCCCGCTGGGTGGAGGCGCGGCGCTCGAGCGGCTCGGACCCGTACGTCCCGGACGCGGCAGCCGGGTTGCAGGAGGCGATCGCCGACGTGCTGACCCGCAAGGCGGTGCGGGCCTGCACCGATCACGGGATCGGCACCCTGGTGGTGGTCGGCGGGGTCGCGGCCAACTCCCGGGTGCGGTCGCTGGCCGAGGAGCGCTGCGCGGCGGCCGGGATCGCGCTGCGGGTACCGCCGCTGAGGCTCTGTACGGACAACGGGGCGATGGTGGCGGCGATCGGCGATCTGCTGGTCCGCTCCGGCGCCGAGCCGGCTCCGGCGGAGCTGTCGGTGGATCCGTCGGCGCCGCTGGAGTTCGCGGCGTTGACGCCGTTGGCGCGGACCGCCGTGGTATGACGGCGGGTTGATCCGCCGTCGGGCCGACCTGACGGGCGCGCCGACCTGACGCGGCGCGCCGACCTGACAACGGTTCGATCTCGCCCGACGCGAATCCGTTCCCAAGCCTTCCCCCGGCCGCAACAGGTGTGACATTTTACATGTCACACATCAGGAACCGTGTGCCCCCAACCACACGGCAACCCTCAACGGCCCCGGAGGCCCCCACAGATGCGTCCCTCCCGGATAGCGAAGGCCGGCGCGCGCAGACTCCCTGCGCTCGGCGTCGCCTTCTTCCTCGCACTCGGTCTCTTCGCACCCCAGGCCCACGCCGCCGACGCCCCTGCGGCCCACGCCTCGACCACCCCCACCGGCAAGGCGGCCGCACCGCACTCCGTGCCCGTGCCCAAGTCCCCCGACACCCCGAAGGACGCCCGCCCGCTGGCCGCCGACGAGCAGGCCAAGGCGACCGCCCCGACGGCGGCCACCACCACCGGGGCCGGCGTCGACGCCAAGGCCGACAAGGCCGCCAAGCAGCTCGCGGCCGCCCCCGCCTGCGACGTCTCCGCCTTCACCGGCAACACCGGGGCCGCGCTCGTCCAGCGGGTCAAGGCCGCCGGCCTCGACTGCGTCAACACGCTGTTCACCCTGACCGGCAACGACGCCAAGGCCGCGTTCAACGAGGCCCAGATGGCCACCGTCGCCAACGCCCTGCGGGACGTCTCCGCCACCTACCCCGGCGACGACTCCACCTCCGCCGGCCAGCTGGTCCTGTTCCTGCGCGCCGGCTACTACGTGCAGTGGTACAACCCGGATGTGGTCGGCCCGTACGGCGCCACCCTGCAGACCGCCATCCGCGGCGCCCTCGACGGCCTCTTCGCCGCCCCGCACAGCAAGGACGTCACCGAGGCCAACGGCGCGACGCTCGCCGAGGCCGTCACCCTGATCGACAGCGCCCAGGAGAACGCCCGCTACACCGGCGTCGTCAAGCGCCTGCTCGCCGACTACACCGGCGCCTGGACCGGCTCGATGGCCACCGCCGTCGCCAACACCAAGACCGTCATCGAGCGCGGCTTCGACCTCCCCGCCTTCACCGCGGCCCTCCAGGCCGACCCCTCCTTCGCCACCACCATGGCGTCCTTCGTCACCCGCAACAGCTCCCAGCTGAACGGCTCCGACCTGGTCACCTCGATCGGCATCCAGATCGGCAACCTGGTCGCCAACGACGCCACCAGGGCCCAGGGCCGGCCGATCGTCAAGGACCTGGTCAACCGGTACCCGCTGGTCGGCGCCACCGCCCCGCTCACCATGAACCTGGTCTGGTTCGCGGAGAAGAAGGACACCGGCAACTGCGCCTACTACGGCACCTGCGACCTGGCCGCCCGGCTCGTCCCGCTCGTGCTCACCGTCGACCACACCTGCAACGCCAACCTGCGCATCCGCGCCCAGGACATGACCGCGCAGCAGCTCGCCGACACCTGCACCAGCCTGATCAACGAGGACCAGTTCTTCCACCAGGTGGTCAAGGACAACGGCCCGGTCGCCAACGACAACAACACCAGCCTTGAGGTCGTCGTCTTCGACGACTACTACGACTACAGCCTCTACGCCTGGAAGATGTACGACATCGCCGTCGACAACGGCGGCATGTACGAGGAGGGCGACCCGGCCAAGGCCGGCAACCAGGCCCGCTTCATCGCGCACGAGGCCGACTGGCTGCGCCCCGCCTTCCAGATCTGGAACCTCAACCACGAGTACACCCACTACCTCGACGGCCGCTACGACTTCTACGGCGACTTCAACGCCGGCATGACCACCCCGACCGTCTGGTGGGTCGAGGGCCTCGCCGAGTACATCTCGTACAGCTACCGGGGCGTCCACTACGACGCCGCCGTCGCCCAGGCCGGCAAGGGCACCTACGCGCTGAGCACCCTCTTCGACAACACCTACGACAACTCCGACTCCACCAAGGTCTACAACTGGGGCTACCTGGCCGTGCGCTACATGCTCCAGTCGCACCCGCAGGACGTCGACGCGCTCCTCGCCAAGTACCGCGTCGGCGACTGGAACGGCGCCCGCACCCTGCTCAAGACCACCATCGGCACCCGCTACGACGCCGACTTCGCCACCTGGCTCAAGGCCTGCGGCGCCGACAACTGCGGCAGCCTGCCCACCAGCCAGGCCCCGCTGTGCACCGCCGGCGACACCCGGCAGTACGACAAGAACTGCCGCCGCGACGGCGTCGCCGCCACCACCGGCAACTACAGCTACAACTTCCTCAACCTGCCCGCCGGCGTGAAGCAGCTGACCATCACCACCAGCGGCGGCACCGGCAACGCCGACCTCTACTACAACGGGGGTGCGTGGGCCACCACCGGGTCGAACCTGGCCAAGTCCACCAACGCCGGCAACGGCGAGACCCTCACCATCACCAACCCGCCGTCCGGCTGGGTGTACTTCAGCCTCTACGCCCAGCAGGGCTTCGGCGGCGTGAGCGTCACCACGACGTACAACTGACCTGCGCATACCGGACATCGAGGAGGGCCCCGCGTGCGGCGGGGCCCTCCTCGCGCGTTCGGGCCCCTCGCACTCAGCCCTCCGCCGACCAGGTCACCACGGGCGGGCGGACGGCGGCGCACAGCGGACGGCCCTTGGCATCCGTCAGGCGCAGCCGGGCCACCAGGACGCCGCGCTCCACCGCCGCCTCGACGACCTCCCGGTCGACCGCCGCCAGCAGCAGCTTGGCCCGGCGGAACAGCGCCCAGCCGTCACCGTTCCTGGTCACCCAGTTCAGGTAGACGAACCGGGCACCGGGGCCGCCCTGCACGTACCGGCCGGTGAGGTCCACTGCGCCGGGGAGGTCCGCGCCGCCCGGCGCCGGCTGCGTCTCGCACTCCAGCGACCAGCGGGCGCGCGGCGCGTCCCCCGGGAACAGGTCGAGCAACTCGGCCGGGCGGCCCCGGCGTTGGACGGCGACGTACAGGTCCCGGTAGCCCGGGAAGCCCGGCGCGGCGGCACACTCACGCCCCGGCAGGTCGGTGGCCTCAATCCTCAGCTCCATACCGATATGGTCCCCCACCGCACGCCTCGGGAAGTTATAACGATCGGCCATCTAATGCGCCACACAATCCGGACCGGCGAGGAGGTCATCCTTTGTCAAAAGAGTGTCAGGAGCCCTAGCTTTCGGTTAAGGTCCGGAGTTAGATGAAAGTCGGTTCGGGGTTCCGATCGGAATACCGAATTTCCGCCAAGCCGCGGGCATCCTTGCTCCACCGTGCCTGCCATCCCGGGAATGGAGAGTACCCATGAAGATGATCAAGGCTATCGTGAAGAAGTTCAAGCGCGACGAGGACCTCGCCGACCACTCGTGGATCGCGCACGTCATCTGACGCATCGTCACCAACGGGGGCCGTGGCCGAGCCACGGCCGGGCCGCGGCCCCCGCCGGCGCTGCAGAGCGCCCCACCCGTTCACCTGCCCGGGGTTCTCCCTCCTGCCCGGAGTTCTCCGCCCGCCGGGGGAATCCATTTCATCGCCATTTCATTGGAGGCGGGATTCTCATGGAAGAAATGGCGCCGACAGCCGGGCGCAGCCATTCCATTGTTTACGCCCCGAAGATCCAGGACCTGCTGACCAGGGAAGAAAAGGTATTCCGGATCGACGCCCGCACGGTCGGCGTCTCCGACAGCGAGCTGATGGCCGAAATCGTCGCGGCGCGCCCCGTGCGGTCGGCGGAGCGCTCGGTCTACAAGCCCGCCGCGGGAGCGGACATCCACCACGACAGCGCGACCAGGACGATCCGCGCGCTGGGTCAGGACGTCATGGCGGGCATCAGGACCCCGCCGCCCCCGGCACGCGGGCTGTCCGGCGCCTGGCCCTACGCGGCCACCTCCTACCTGCGCCGATGGCTCTTCGCGTCCGACCCGCTGCCGGTCTCCCTCCTGTCGAAACGCGGCGTCACCCGCTCCGACCGGCTCTCCCGGATCGTCGACCGCGCCGTCACCGTCTGGCCGGGATCCGCCGCCGAGGGCAGGAGCACCGCGCTGGCCGGGCAGATCCGCGACGCCTCCGACACCCGGGAGCGAAGGCAGGCCATCGCGCTGTACCGGCGGTCGACGGCCACCCTCTGCGACGGGGTGGCCGCACTGGCCGGCAACGCCCTGTGGCTCATGGGGCCGGACCGGGAGCGGGAGGGCGCCCGCGCCGACCTCACCGAGGTCCTGTGGGAGACCCTGCGGCTGCTCCCGCCCGCGTGGATGCTGTTCCGCAACGACGGCCACGCCTACACCGGACTGCACCCCGAGATCCGCCCCGAGGACCGCGTCGCGCTCTTCCCGCTCCTGATGCACCGCCACCCGGAGCACTGGTCCGACCCGCTGGAGTTCCGGCCCGAACGGTGGGCCGGGGTGGCGGACCCGGAGAAGACGCCCGGGTTCATGCCGTTCGGCTTCGACGGGGCCCGCTGCTGGGCCAAGCACCTGGTCGTACCCCTGGCCGAACGCCTGCTGAACGTCGCCTTCGACCACCGGCTCGCCATTCGCGGCCCGCAGCAGGAGACGCACGTCCCCCTGCGCTCCCTGCTCTCCGTACGGTTCGACGCCGCGGCCAGGGCCTGACCCGCGAGCCCCGAACACCCTGACACCACGGGACACACCATGGAATCGCCCACGCTGGCCGACTGGGTCGGCGACGTCCGCAGCTTCACCGGCCACCAGTGGCAGCGCAAGCCCGCCGTCTTCACGCCGGAGAGACTCGCCTCGCCGTTCGACCTGGACGCGTTGGACGCCGCCTTCGACACCGGGCTGCTGCGCACCCCCTACCTGGAGATGGTCCGCTCCACCAAGGTGACCGTCCCGCCCGAGGCCTACACCACGTCACGCACGGTCAACGGCATCACGTACCACGGCTTCGCCGACCGCGCGAAGGTCCTCGCACTCCTGGGCGTCGGGGCGACGCTGCTGCTGCGCTGCGTCGACCAGTGGCACCGCCCGACGGGCGAGCTCGTGGCGCGGCTGTCCGAAGAACTCGACCGGCGCGTGGAGGCGTTCTTCTTCGTCACGCCCGCCGGCGGCCAGGGCCTCGCGGTGCACCGCGACGACGCCGACGTGTTCGTCCTCCAGGCGGCCGGACGCAAGACCTGGTACGTCCACGACGCGCCGACCGCGGCGGACTGGTCGCCGGGAGAACTCCCCGACGACGAGCACTCCCCGCGGCTCCTGCACAGCGTCCTCGAACCCGGCAGCGTGCTCTACGTCCCGCGCGGCTTCGCGCACCGCGCGGTCGGCGCCGCCGGCCTCTCCGCTCACCTGTCCCTCACGATCCGCGACATCTCCGTGCCGGACCTGCGGGCCGCCCTGGAGCAGCGGCTGACGGACGGGCTGGACCTCCCGGCGCGCCCCCTGGGCGAGGCCGCGATCGACGACTCCTGCGCCGCGCTGCTCGACCACGTCCGGACGAGGCTCGACACGATCGAACCGGAGGACCTGCGGCTCGCCGCCCGGGCCGCGCAGGCACGGGCGGCCCGGGCGGAGGCGGCGGCCGAGAACGCGGAGCGCGCGGAGACGTTCGCCGAGGCGGCCCGGAGCTGGGAAGGCGGCGGGACCGGCGCCGGGCGGGCCGGGCTGGCGTCCGTCAGCCGCACCTGGCGCAGGCTGCGCGACGCGGCACGCACCACGCACTGACGCACTGGCACGCTGGCACGCTGGCCCACCGGCGCAGGGCCGTCAAAAACACACACCGCGTCCGGCGGGCGCCGCCCGTCCTCCGTACCGCCGTGACGACGACGGTACGGAGGACGGTCAGCACCGGCCCTCGCCGGCCGAGGACGTCAGACCCGCTGCGCCGGGACCGTCCGGTCCCGCTGGAGGTCCAGCAGCTCACGGAACAGCCCGTCCGGGCGCGCCGCCAGCTCCGCCCAGGTGCCGGTCTGCACGATCCGGCCCCGGTCCATCACGATCACCCGGTCCGCCACCGCCGCGTTGGCGATGTTGTGCGTCACCAGCAGCGTGATCCGCCCCGGGGCGAGGGCGCGCAGCGCGTGCAGGATGCGGTGCTCGGCGCGCGGGTCCAGGTCCGAGGTCGGCTCGTCCAGGATCAGCAGCCCCGGGCTGCGCACCGTCCGGTACAGCGCCCGGGCCACCGCCGCCCGCTGCCAGCCGCCGCCCGACAACTCGGCGCCGCCCCACCAGCCCTGGGCCAGCAGCGTGCGCCAGCCCGACCGTAGCCGGGCCACGATCTCGTCGAAACCCGTCCGCGCGGCCGCCCGCTCCACGTCCGCCATCACCTGCTCGGTGAGGTGCCCCAGGTGGACGTTCTCGGCCGCCCCCAGCGGCCAGCGCGCGAACTCCTGCGGCACCCGGGCCACCCGCGACCACATGCCGTCCGCGTCCAGCTCCTGCACCGGCACGCCGTCCCAGCAGATCCGGCCGGACTGCGGCAGGTAGAGGCCGGACAGCAGCTTCAGCAGCGTCGACTTGCCGCTGCCGTTCTGCCCGATCACCGCCACCACCTCCCCGGCCCGCAGTGTCATGCTGACCCCGCACAGCGCCGGCTCCTGCTGCTCGCCGGGGTAGGCGTGCCCGAGGTCCGCGACCTCCACCAGTTGCGGCGCGTCCGGCACGATCCCGCCGCGCCGGATCCGGTGGCCTCCGGCCTCGTCCAGGAAGGTGAAGTAGTCGTCCAGGTACAGGCCCATCCGGTACAGCCGGGCGCCGTTGCCGACCAGGCCCTGCAACCCGGACGAGGCCGTCCGCAGCGCGAACGTCGCCGTACCCGCCGCCGCCAGGTCGATCCGGCCGCTCGCCACCAGGTACAGCAGCGTGCCCCAGACCAGCGCGCTGCCCGCCCCCGTGCCCAACGAGGCCAGCAGGGAGACCTTCGCCGCCTCCCTGGTCGCCCGGTCCGTCGCCTCGACGATCTTCTCCTCGGCGCGGCGGTACTTGGCCATCAGGAACGGCGTGACCTGGTCCGAACGGACCTGGTCCGCGCGGGTCTTGTCGATCAGGAACCAGCGGTAGACGCGCAGCGCGCCACGGTCCTCGTTGGTGGCCACCGCCGCCAGGTAGTGGATCCGGGCCGTCCGGACGGCCGCCACCCCGGTCGGCACCGAACCCAGCAGCAGCAGCGGCACCAGCCACGGGTGGAGCGTCGCCAGGACGCCCGCCGCAGCCGCCAGCGAGACCGTCGAGGCGATCACGTCCTGGGCGTTGGAGAGCAGGTCCGGCGTGGTCGAGGCACCCCGATCGGCCGCCTCCCACTGCTCGTTGTACGCGGGCTCGTCGTACGCCCGCAGCTCGGCCGCGCACCCGGCGGCGATCAGCGCCAGCTCCGCCTCCCGGGTGACCCTCGGCGACACCCGGCCGGACAGCCCCACCACCGCGATCCCCAGCACCGCGCGCAGCGCGGCCGAGACGGTCAGCAGGAGCAGCGACGGCGCGGCGGTCCGCAGGTGCTCCCCCACCGGGCCCGCCACCAGCAGCGCGCCCAGGGTGCCGGTCGTCGCGTACAGCGCCAACGCCCCAAACACGCCCGCCAGCGCCTGGCACACCAGCAGCAGCACGGTGGACGTCCGGTCCGCCGCCCACGCCAGCGCCAGCGCGCGGCGCACCAGGTGCGGGAGGCGGCGCAGCATCGCGTTCGCCGACATCGACGCGCCGGCCTCGGCCCGGCGGTCGCCGGGGAAGCGCAGGCGCAGTTCCTCGTCGTGCCGATCCTGATCCTGGTCGTGCTGGTCCTGATCCTGGTCGTGCTGGTCCTGATCCTGGTCGTGGTCGGACGGGGTGCGGTCGGGCGGGGTGCGGTCGGGCGGGGTCTGGTCGGGCGGGGTGTGGGGCTTCTCGGGCTTCACGATCTGTTCGGACACAGTGCTCCCTGCTCCCTGGTACGGCGGCCGATGGCCGCAGCGGATCCGCGCGCGGGCAGCCCTCACCGCCGCGTGGGCGTGTGGGGTCGGCAGCGGTGCCGGAGGGCACTCTGCGAGGGGCTGGCTGCGGTGCGGACCCCGATCCTGGCAGCGGTCCGCCGGGCCGTCCGGCGTGTCCCGGCCGGTCTCACTCGATCCGGGCGATTCCGTGTCGGCGGCGGCGAGTTGGTGGCAATCGATCACCGGGAGGGTCCGCGATGTTCGATTCAGGGGCCGGTTGCGGTGCACTCCGGACGTGCGGTCCGACGATCACATGAACGTTCCGGTCGAGCCCGCGCGGCCCGACCTCGCCGACCGTCTCAGGGGGTCGGCGGGTGGAGCGCGAGGAGGGAGGGGGTGGTGGGGGCGGCGAGGCGGAGCAGGCCGTGGCCGGTGCCGGCGAGGCCGACCATCAGGGAGGGGCTGTGGACGCCGTGCGGGAGGCCGCAGATCCAGCCGCGGGTGTCGAGGTCGTCGAGGGTGGCGTGGGCCTGCCGCAGGGCGGCGGTGCGCCAGCGGTCGCCGGCGAGGAGGAGAGGTTCGAGGTTGCCGAAGTCGCCGTGGCAGAGCGAGAAGTTGTGGCCGAAGCCCTCGCGGAGGACGGTGGTCAGGGCGGTGTCGCGTTCGGTGAGGAGCAACTCGCGGGCTTCGGGGAGGAGTTCGGCGAGTTCGGTGCGGGCGAGCGCGATGCCCGAGGCGCCGTGGCACCAGAGGGCGGGGTAGTGGGGCGCGTCGGGGCCGTCGTCCTCGCGGACGTCGCGCCAGTTGGCGGCGGCCGGGTCGAACAGGGTGCGTTCGTACGCGACGGCGGCGAGGGCGAGTTGGGGCAGCCGGGGGTCGCTGAGGTGCCGGCCGGCGCGGGCGAGCGCCCAGGCGATGCCGGAGCCGCCGTGCGCGAAGCCGGCCAGCGGGCGCTTGACGGCGCCGGCGAGCGAGGCGGGCAGCCAGCCGGCGCCGCCTTCGGGGTGCGGCGCGGCGGCCCGGACGAGGCGTTCGGCGCAGGCGGCGAGGGCGTCGGTGACGGCGGGGCCGGGGCGGACGGCCGCCCAGGCGAGCAGTCCGCCGATGGTGCCCGCGTTGCCGGCGAGCAGGTCGTGCTGGGCGTCGTCGGCGGCGGTGGCGGCGCTGCGGCGCACCACCTGGGCGGCCAGGGCGTCGAGTTCGGCGTCGGGGTGGTGGGCGGCGAGGTGGGCGAGGGTGTAGAGGACGCCGCCGACGCCGGAGAGGCCGCCGCCGAGGCGGTCGGCACGTCGCCGGATTTGATGACGCAGCGTCAGTTCAGCTGCCTGGGCGGTGTTTCGGTGCTCGCGATCGCCGGTGACGGTGGCGAGCTGGTGGAGGAAGAGGGTGACGCCGGCCGTCCCGCTGTAGAAATCGGGGCCGAGTTCGGCGGGTGCCCAGCGGCCGGGCGGGGCCCAGTTGGGGCCGGCCCAGGCGAGGTCCGCGCTCCCCCGGTAGGCCTCGCGGAGGAGTTGTTCGCCGGCGTCGACGGCCTTGGCGAGGGCGCGGGAGGCCAGGTCCAGGCCTTCGGCGGGCTTCCCGGGTTGCGCGGGAGGGGACGTGGCCGGGTGGCGGCGCGGCTCGCGGACGCCGTCCGCGGTGGTCACCGACAGGCGCAGCAGCTGGAGTTGGCGGGCCAGGTCCGGTTCGCCGAGGGCGTCCGCCTTGGCGAGGGCGAGGTCGAGTGCGGGCCGGTCGGTGACGCCGGGGATCAGGGCGCCGGTGGAGGAGCGGGCGTCGACGCTGTCGGGGCGGATGGTGAAGACCGGGACGTCCCCGCGCCAGAGGTCGGCGCGCTCGTGGTCGACGTAGGCGAGCGCGTGCTCCTCCCAGGCGGGGAGCGCCCAGAGCCGGTCGAAGTGGCGGTCCTGGTCGAGGCCGTCGCGGAGCAGGTCGGGGTGGCAGGCGGTGGCGAGCAGGCTGCGGTACTCGAAGGTGTCGCGGCGGAGCATCCTGGTCTCGTCGGCGGCGAACGCCCTGATGAGTTCCCGGAGTTCGCCCTTGTGGGCGGCGAGCAGCCGGTAGGCCTCGGTAAAGCCGGCTTCGAGTTCGCCGACGTGGTCGGCCAGGCGCAGCGGCCGCCCGGGCGGGACGGGCCGGCTGCCGGGCGCCGCGACGGGCATCCGGCGGTACTCCAGGCGGAGCCGGTCGGTGCCCTGGTCGACCAGGACGGGGGCCGGGCGCGGCGGGAGGCTGCCCGGATCCCAGCCGAGGGCGGAGAGGTCGGTGCCGCCGTTGCCCTCGTCCCACATGCGCTCGGGCAGCAGGCCGGAGCGCAGCACCGAGTGTCGGGCCTCGTGACGGGCGAGCCGTTCGGACTCGGAGAGGTCCTTGGCGGGTTCGGGCAGGTCGGGGTGGAACAGCGCTTCCAGATCGATCAGGACCGGCTGGTCGCGGACGGCGATCAGGTTCTGGGCGTGGCAGTCGACCGCGTCGAGGGTGTGGAGCAGCGCGGCGAGGGTGCCGGCGCGGTGGTAGAAGTCGCTCAACTCGGCGTCGTCGCGGGCTGGTTCGGCGGTGGCGTGGGCGACCCAGCCGTAGCCGTCGCGGGCCAGGTGGGCGAGGTCGTGCAGCGGCAGCCGGAGCATGGGGTTGAGCCAGCGCAGGAGGTGCTGGAAGTGCGTCTCGGCGCCGAGCGGGCGCGGCTTGTAGACGATCCGGGTGCCGTGCTCGAAGCGCAGGGCGCTGACGGTGGCGCCGCCCCGGTGCGGGTCGCCAAGGCCGGTGGCGAGTTCGGTGAGGCGGCCGAGCGGGCGGCCGTCGGCGAAGGTGCGGGCGAGGGCGGGGAGGTCGGCGGCGAGGCGGCGGTACAGGGTGAGGCAGGTGGCGGTCCACTGTTCGGCGGCGGTGGCCAGCCGGTACGCCAGCACCGGGTATTCGGCGAGGAGTCGGACGGCGCGGCCGGGTTCGGTGAGCCGGTCGAGGAAGTTCCGGTAGCGCTGCTCGGGGGTGTCTCCGGTCAACTCGCCGGAGAGACGGGCGACGTGGAGTTCGGTGATGACGGTGCGGACGGCTGTGGTGTGCGCGGTCGCGGTGAGTGCGGGCAGGACGAGGGCGGTGAGCTGGTCGGGGGTACCGAGGGTGGCGGGGCCGGGGGTGGCGGCGTCCGCGGTGGCGGGGCCGAGTTCGGCGAGGCCGGTGCGCAGGCGGTCGCGGGCGTCGGCGAGCAGTGGGGCGACGAGCCGGGCGAAGGCGTGGTCCTCGGGGAGGTCGAGGGTGTGCCCGGCCTCGAAGGCGGCGGCGAGGCGTTCGGCCCAGGCGGGGGTGCCGAGGCGGTCCGCGAGGTCGGCCGGGTGTTCGGCGAGCAGGGCGCGCAGCCCGTCCGGGTCGAGGCGGTCGGCGGCGAGGCGGCGCTCGAACCAGTCGTCCCGGTCGAAGGGCGGCTGGGCGCGCCAGCGGTCGAGGATCCGCCCGGCACGGTCGGCCCGTTCAGTCTGTTCGGCGCGTTGGGCGTCCGGGTCGGGCAGCGGACCGCGGGCGGCGAGCGGGACGGCTCGGGCGGCGGCCCGCCGGATTTCGGACGCGTCAACCACGGGCGGTCTCTCCATGCTCGGTTCGTGCGCGACGGTTGCGGTGCTTCGTGCCCGACGGTTGCGGTGCTTGGTGCCCGACGGTTGCGGTGCTTGGTGCCCGACGGTTGCGGCACCGGACGTACGCGCCCCGGCCGGGTCGTGCGTCCGCGACGCGGGCTCCGGCGGTGCGGCCGGGGTCCGCGCCGCGGACGGCGGACTCAGAAGCTGCAGACGTGGGCGCAGCTGCTCCAGCCACCACAGGTGCTGGCCTGCACCGCGGCGGTCACGTAGACCTCGTCCGACAGGTCGCCGGCCGGGTGGACCTGGTGGCCCTGGCCGAGGGTGAGCCGGAAGTCCTCGTCCTTGAGCGCGCGGACCTGCTCTGCCGTGGGCTGCATGGTGCCTCCTTCAGACATTCGGGTCTGGCACGGTCGTGCCGGGTCGGGATCCTGGCACCGCCCCACCCGCCGCACCAGAGGTGTGCCGCGCACCGGGCACAATTTCGGCCAGGGTCGGAATAGGGACGAGGCCTCCCCCGCCCATCCCGCTCCCGCAGGCCGCGCCCGTGCCCCGGCTCGCCCGTCGGACCTCGCATCGCCCTACACCTGTCCGGAATCCAGACCGTGCCGGGGGCCTGAACCGGGCCCCACGTTTGAACGGCCGGGCCCCGGGCAGTCCGCGCCGCCCGTCGCTCCTGTGGCCGGGCCGGGCACCGAAGGTCACGATGGAATCCGGCACCCCCCGCCCCCGGCCCGATCGGAGCGCGATGAGCGAGCAGCACAACGTCGTCCTGCTGACCTTCCCGGACGCCACCGCGTGGCGGGCGGCCTTCGACGAGGCGCAGCACCTGCCGGGCCTGCGGCAGCTGGCGGCCCTGGAGCGCAGCGCCGACGGCCTGTTGGAGATCCAGGACACCTTCACCCGGGGCGCGGGCGTGACCACCGTCAGCTCCGGCGTCCTCGGCGGCCTGGTGGGCCTGGTCGGCGGGCCGATCGGCGTCCTGCTCGGCTTCGCGGCGGGTGCGGCGCTCGGCAACGCCGCCGAGGAGGGCCGGGCGACGGAGGGCGGCGCCGGGCTGATCATGCTCTCGCCCCGCGTCCCGGACGGCGGCGCGCTGCTCGTCCTGGAGCTCCGGGAGTCCTCTCCCGACCGGGCCAACGACCTGGCCTCCCGGCACGGGGCCACGGTCGAGCGGATCGACGCGCAGGCCTTCGCCGAGCAGGTCCGGGCCGCCGAGCACAAGGCGGAGCAGGACACGGCGGAGCAGAACGCGGCGGAGCAGAACGCGGCAGAGCAGGATCCGGCCGAGCGGCACACGGCGGAGGAGCCCAAGGCGGAGGGTCACCGGCCCGACAAGGGCGCCTGAACCGCCGCCCGACCCCTCACTCGGCCCGCAGCGCCTCGACCGTCCGCGCCCGGGCCGCCCGGACGGCGGACAGCAGCGCCCCGAGCACCGCGATCAGCACGCCGCCGAGCCCGAGCAGCGCCAGCACCGGCGTGCCGAACACGTCGAGGGCCGAGGCGGGGAAGCGGAGCCCGGCGCTGCGCCCCATGGCGGGCACCGTCAGCCGGTGCAGCAGCAGCCCGACCGGGAGGCCGATCGCGCCGCCGAGCGCGCCGACCAGGACGACCGGGGCGAGCGCCCCGCCCACGGTCTGCGCCGGGGTCATGCCGAGCGCCTTGGCGACGCCCGTGTCCCGCTTCCGCTCCCGGATCTCCAGGACGACGGTGTTGAACACCCCGAGCCCGGCGACCACGACGAGCAGCGCGGTGAGCGTGGCGGTGAGGGAGTTCAGGGCGGCGATCGAGCCGCTGGAGCCGTGCGACCCGCCTGCCTCGGCCGTCATCCGCACCGGGGCGAGGGCGGCACCGAGGGCGGTGGCGTAGGCGGCGCGGTCGGTGCCGGGCTTCAGCGCGACGGACCAGGAGTCCGGGTGCGGGGCGGCACCGGGCGGGTAGCCGGCGGCGTCGGTGAACAGCTCGTTGGTCTGCATGTGCGGGTCGAAGACCTCGCCGACGATCCGGACGGTGACCGCCCTGCCGTGGGAGGTGAAGGTGACCTGGTCGCCGAGCGCCACCGAGGCCTCGGTGAGGAAGGTGGCCGGGGCGACGGCCTCGCCCGGGGCCCGGAACCAGCGCCCGGAGACCATCCGGTAGCCGGCCCCGGTCGCGTCGCCGTCGAACGCGGTCACCCTGGTGCTCCCCGCGACGCCGGGGACCGTCACGTCCTCGGTGCCGTCGCCGAAGTAGCCGGCCGTGCCCGGCTGGGCGTCCAGGGCGGCGGTGACGGCGGCCGGGTCGGCGGCGACCGGCCTGGCGGGAGGCGTCGCCCCGGGCGGGCCGACGGGCCGCTGCGGGTGCACGACGACGTCCGCGGTGTCGTGGTTCTTCGCCGCCTGCACCCAGGTCATCGTCCCGCCCATGCCCACCGCGAAGACCGCGGCCGCCGTGCCGAACAGCACGGCCGCGAGCATCCCGGCGGCCCGGGCGGGGCGGGCGAAGGGCTGGGCGAGGCCGAGGCTCAGCGGCCGGGGCAGCGGCAGCCGGGCGGCCAGCTCGGCGGCGCGGGCCGCCGCCCGGTCCCGCCGGGTGCCGCCCGCCGTACGGCCGACGGCGAGCGCGTCCACCGTGCGCAGCCGTCCGGCGCGGGCGGCGGCGGCCCAGGCGACCAGGGCGACGGCCGCCAGGGTGCCGCCGGCCACCGCGACGTCCACCCAGGGGGCGATGCCGGAGGTGCTGGTGCCGTAGATCCGCCCGGTGGTGGCGAGCACCGGGAGGGTCAGCAGGTTGCCCGCGACCACCCCGAGCAGCGTGCCGACGGTGGCCGGGATCAGTGCCTGGGCGACGTACGCGCGGACCACCTGGGCGGGCGTGCAGCCGAGCGCCTTGAGCACGCCGATCCGCCGGGTGGCGGTGCCGACGGCTCCGGCCACCACGTTCCCCGCCACCAGGACCGACATCGCCATGCCGAGCAGGCCGAAGGCGACCATGAACGGCAGGAACATCGCGGTGTTGCGGTCGGAGCCCTGCTTGGCGGTGAGCCAGGACTGGGCGCCGGTCAGCGCGCCGTCGGGTGCGGCGGCGGCGACGGCGGCCCGGTCGGCGGCGAGCGCCTCGGCGGTGGCCGCCTGTGTGAAGCGGTAGAGCATCTCGTAGCCGGGGGTGCTGCCGGGCGCGGTGAGCGCGGCGAGGCCGTCCGGCGTCACCCAGGCGTCGGCGGTGCGGCTGACGGACCGGCCGAAGCCGACGACGGTGAGGGTCGGCGCGCCCGGCAGGCCGGGCAGGCGCAGTGTGCCGCCGACCTCCCGGACGGGGCTGCCGTAACTCGCGTCGAGCACCACCTCCCCCGGCTTCTTGGGCCAACTTCCGTGCAGTAGCTCGATGTTGTCCACACCGCCGGCGGCGTCGGCGCGGCCCGCGACGGTCATCGGCTCCATCCCCTCCCCGTCCGCGCCGGTCGCACCGCCCGCGCCGGTCGCACCGTCCACGCCGGTCGCACCGCCCGCGCCGGTCGCGCCTGGGCCCGGTTCGGGATCGACGGTGACGGTGCGGAACGGCCCGGCGGCGGCCGTCACCCCGGGGGCGTGCGCGGTGTCGGCGAGTTGGGCGGCGGTGGCCCGGGCGCCGTCGAAGCGCGCGGTGAGGTGGGCGCCGTGCTGGCCGCCGAAGGCCTGGTCGAAGGGCTGCTGCGAGGCGACCAGCAGCGAGCCGCCGAGGACGGAGCAGGTGGTGGCCACCAGAGCGGCCAGCCCGATCGCGACGGACTGCGTGCGGCGCCGACGGACACCCGCGCGCACCACCCTGCCCAGCGCGGTCATGCCGCCACCGCCGAGTCCGAGGCGATCCGACCGTCCCGCATCCGGACCGTGCGGGTGGCGCAGTCCTCGGCGAGGGCCAGGTCGTGGGTGACGATCAGGATGGTCTGGCCGTCCTCGTGCAGCTCCCGGAACAGCTCCTTGACGTCCTCGCCGGAGGCCGAGTCCAGCGCGCCGGTCGGCTCGTCGGCCAGCAGCAGCGTCGGCCTGTTCATCAACGCCCTTGCCACCGCAACGCGTTGGCGCTCACCACCGGAGAGCCGGGCCGGGTGGGCGCGGGCGTGCCGGTCGATGCCGAGCGACTCCAGCAGCTCTGCGGCCCGGCGCCGGGCCTCGGCGCGCGGGACGCCCGCGAGTTCGCCGGCGAGCACCACGTTGTCGGCCACGGTGAGGTCGTCCAGCAGGTTGAAGAACTGGAACACCATGCCGATCGTGCCGCGCCGGTAGCGGGCTGAGCCCGCCTCGCTCAGCCGGTCGACCCGGACCCCGGCCACGGTGACCGTCCCGGCGCTCGGCCGGTCCAGCCCGGCCACCAGGTTGAGCAGGGTGGACTTCCCGCTGCCGGACGGGCCGAGCACCGCCACCGACTCCCCCGCCCGCACGCTCAGCGTGACCTCGTCCAGCGCCGCCCGCGCGCCCTCGTAGTGGCGGCTCACACCGCTCAGTTCGATCACCGGATCGCTGCTCATTCCCCGCTCCTCGTACGTTCCCGCCTGGTGGACGACACGAAGGTACGGACGGGCGGCGCGCACCCGCGTCCGTCGCCCGGGGCAACTTCGCTACCCCGTCCGGGCGACCCGGCGCGGCGTCATCCTTGCGAGGTAGTCGCCGGGTGTAGCGGCCACCGCCGCCCGAGGGGCTGTCCCCGACGGCTCCCGGCCCCCACAATGTCCCGGTGATCAACCTCCCGACAGCGGCGCGGCTACGCGCGGCGGCCCGCCTGGCCGAACCCCCGGGCGCCGCGCCGCCGCCCCGGCCGACCCGGCGCGGCCAGGCCTGCGACCTGGCCCTGGCCCTGTTCCTCGCCTTCGCCTGCGCCCGCTACGCCACCACCGCGAGCGAGAGTCACGGCACCGACTGGTACAGGCCGATGCTGCTGGTGCCGCTCGTGCCGCTGCCGCTGGTGCTGCGCCGCCGCCTCCCGCTGACGGTGCTGTGGGCGGTGCTGCCGGCCGCGCTGCTGGTGCGTCACCAGTCGGAGGACATCGCGTACGCGGCCGGCGTGGCCGTCATCGTCGCCGCCTACAGCGCCGCCGCGTACGGGCGCCGCCCGGCGGCGCTGCTGCCGAGCCTGCCGGCGGCCGCCGTGACGCTGGTGGTGCTCTTCGACGACGCCAAGCTGCCGCACTTCCCCAACGCGGTGATCGCGCTGCTGGTCCTGGTGCCGGTGTTCGCGGTCGCCTACGAACTGCGGATGTGGCGCCGCCGGGTGGACGAGGAGCGCGAACGGCTGTCCGCCCTGGAGCGCGGGCGGCTGGCCGCGCTGGAGCACGCGGCGGAGCACGCCGTGGAGCTCGAACGGGCGCGGATCGCCCGGGAGTTGCACGACGTGGTGACGCACAACGTGAGCATGATGACGATCCAGGCCGGGGCCGCCCGCAAGATCCTGGACACCGCCCCGGACAAGGCCCGCGAGGCGATGGCCGCGGTGGAGGCCGGCGGACGCGCCGCGATGACCGAACTGCGCCAGGTCATGGGCCTGTTGACGATCGACTCGGAGACCGGCGACGACCCGGCCGCGACCGCCGACCTCAGCCCGCAGCCGGGCCTGGGCCGACTGGACGCGCTGGTCGACGGCGTCCGGCGGGCCGGACTGCCGGTCGAGCTGACCGTCACCGGGGAGCGCCGGGCCGTCCCGCCCGGGGTCGAACTCGCCGCCTACCGCGTGGTCCAGGAGGCGCTCACCAACACCGTCAAGCACGCGGGCGGCGCGGATGCCGCGGTGACCGTCGAGTACGCCCCCGGCCACCTGCGGGTGGAGGTCACCGACACCGGCGGCCGGACCACCGGCGCCGCCGCCACCGGCAACGGCCGCGGCCTGATCGGCCTGCGCGAACGCCTCGCCGTCTACGGCGGCACCCTGCACACCGGCCCCCGGCCGCGCGGCGGCTACCGCGTCAAGGCCCTGATCCCCCTGGAGAGTTCATGAGCGAGCAGGCGCTGCGCGTGGTGGTGGCCGACGACCAGGCCCTGGTCCGCACCGGGTTCCGGCTGATCCTCGAATCGGAGGGGATCGAGGTGGTCGCCGAGGCCGAGGGCGGCGAGCAGGCCGTCGCCGCCGTCCGCCGCACCCGCCCGGACGTCGTCCTGATGGACATCCGGATGCCAGGCCTGGACGGGCTGGAGGCCACCCGCCGGATCCTCGCCGACGCCGGCCCGGCGGACCACCCGCCGCGGGTGATCATGCTGACCACCTTCGACCTCGACCAGTACGTCTACGCCGCGATGGCGGCCGGGGCGAGCGGCTTCCTGCTCAAGGACGTCACCCCGGAGCACCTGGCCGCCGCCGTCCGGCTGGTCCGCACCGGCGACGCGCTGCTGGCCCCGGCGATCACCCGCCGCCTGGTCGAACGCTTCGCCCGCCCGGACGCCCCCGCCGCCGCCCCGCACCGCGAACTGGCCGCGCTCACCCCGCGCGAGCGGGAGGTGATGGGCCTGCTCGCCCGCGGCCTCAGCAACGCCGAACTCGCCGCCCGGCTCCAGCTCTCCGAGGCGACCGTCAAGACGCACGTGGCCCGGATCCTCGGCAAGCTGAACCTGCGGGACCGGGCCCAGGCGGTGGTCGCCGCCTACGAGACCGGGCTGGTCAGCGTCGGCACTGCGGCGCAACCCCGGTAGCGGTCCGGGGGGGGGGGGGCGGGGGGGGGGCCGCCCGCGCGGGGGGGGGGGTGCCGGCACCCCCCCCGCCCCCCCCGCCCCCCCCCCCCCCCCCGCGGCGAGGGCGCGGGG
>NZ_JBHWIO010000002.1:178612-211715 GCF_042732075.1 Kitasatospora sp. NPDC059812 | reverse complement strand
CTGATCCACCCCGAAGGGCTTCACCGTTCGACTTGCATGTGTTAAGCACGCCGCCAGCGTTCGTCCTGAGCCAGGATCAAACTCTCCGTGAATGTCTACCCGCAATCGGGCGGCACCCGCGTTGAGCGGCACGGCAACCACCGGAATAGGGCGGTCCCGCGCACTGCGTCCTCGCTAGTGTTTTACTTCAAAAGGAATCTCCAACCCCAGAAGAATCTGAGGCCGGGGATGTCAACATATCTGGCGTTGACTTTTGGCACGCTGTTGAGTTCTCAAGGAACGGACACTTCCTTCGGACCGCCTTCCAGCGGGCCCTCCGGGCGCTTCGTTCTTTCGTGTTTCCAGCTTACCAGATGTTTTCCGCTCCGTTTCCGGCGCTTCGTTCATCCAACTCGCTGGTGTCTTCTGCGGCTTGACGCCCCGTCCGACGTTTCAAACTCTAGCCGATCCCCGCTCCGAAAAGCGAATCGGCCGCAATCCAATAAAACGAACACGCCGAATAGGAACCAAGCCGCGACAAGACGCGACCCAGCCCGAACCAGGAAATGGTGTTTCAAAAGGATTGGCCGCCCCGGGACCGTCCGCGCCGATGCGTGTCCGGTGCTCCCTGCCGAGCGACTAGAGAACACTACCCCTGGCCGGCGTCACAGGCAAGCCGCTGCCGGGGACGGTCCGGGTGCAGAGGGCGCGGCCGGCTTTCACGTACTCGCCGTTGGGGTGGTCGTTGCCGGTCACCCAGTGGCGGGCGGTGGCCTCGTCGCGGCCGCCGTCGCGGTGGCGGCGGAGCAGGCGCTCCTCGCGGAGGGCGTCGTCGGTGTCCACGTACCAGAGTTCGCGCAGCAGGCGGCGGGCCTCCGGCCACGGGGTGTCGGTGGAGGCGAGGTAGTTGCCCTCGGTGATGACGAGGCGGGTGTGCGGGCGGACGACGTGGCGGGCGGCGACCGGTTCGTCGAGGGTGCGGTCGAAGTCGGGGACGTAGATGTCCTGGAAGCGGTCGGCGGCGATGCGGCGCAGCAGGGCGACGTAGCCGTGGGCGTCGAAGGTGGCGGGGGCGCCCTTGCGGTGGGTCAGGGCGAGGCGGTCCAGCTGGGCGGCGGACAGGTGGAAGCCGTCGAGCGGGACGTACCCGGCGCTGCCGGGGCCTTCGGCGCGTTCGATCTCGGCGACGAGGTGCCGGGCCAGGGTGGACTTGCCGGCGGCGGGCGGGCCGGCAAGTCCGAGGATCGTACGGGCGTTGCTGCCCGGGCCCCGGAGGAAGCCGAGGGCGAGGGCGGTGAGGCGGTCCTCGTTCATGGCCGCACCCTACTCACCGCCGGCCCGGGCCTCACCGCTCGGCGAGAGCGGGCACTTCCAGGGTGAGGGTGCCGGCGTCGGCGTCGAGGACGGCGGGGACGCCGAGCGGGACGGTCAGGGTGGAGGGGCAGTGGCCGAAGCCGAGTTCCCAGATGACGGGTATGTCGAGCGGGCCGAGGCGGTCGAGCATGACGTCCCGGACGCGGTCGAGCCGTCCGCAGCCGTCCCAGGAGCCGAGTGCGATGCCGGCGACCCCGTCGAACGCGCCGGAGCGCAGGAACTGGGTGAGGAGCCGATCGAGCTGGTACGGGTGCTCGTTGACGTCCTCCAGGATCAGGATGCCGCCGGCGTAGGAGGGCCGGGCGGCGGGCGTGCCGCGCTCGGCCGCGAGGACGTGGACGCAGCCGCCCGCGGTGACGCCCCTGGCGCGGCCGGGGACGAGGGCGGTGGCGGTCGGTGAGGTGAGCACGGTGGTGGCCGTGGGCTCGAAGAGGGTGCGGCGCAGGTGCTCGGCGGTCGGTCCGTCGGCGATGAAGGAGCCGGCCGCGCTCATCGGCCCGTAGAGGGTGGCGATGCCGAGCCGCTGGGCGAAGGCCTCCTGGAGGGAGGAGACGTCGCTGAAGCCGATGAACGGCTTGGGCGGGGCGGCGCGCATGGCGTCCCAGTCGAGCAGGTCGACCATGCGGTGGACGCCGTAGCCTCCGCGGGCACAGATGACGGCGTCGACGGTGGGGTCGAGCCAGGCGGACTGGAGGTCGGCGGCGCGGTCGGCGTCGGTGCCGGCGAGGTAGCCGAGGGTGGGGTGGGCGTCGAGGACGTGCGGGGCGACGGTGACCCGCAGGCCCCAGGAGCGGAGGATCGCGCAGCCGTCGGTGAGTCGCTGGGAGTCGATCGGGCCGCTGGGGGCGACGACGGCGATGTGGTCGCCGGGGCGCAGGTGCGGCGGGCGGGTCAGACCCTGGCCGGGCGTGGTCGGGTGCTGGTCCATGGGCCGGGACGCCTTTCGGGGGAGGCCGGGTACGGGCGGCCTCGGTGTGGTCGAGGCCGCCCGGTGACGATATGCCCCCGTTTCGACGGGCCGATGTCCGCGAGCCGACGTCTTCGGGCCGAAGGTACGCCGGAGGTGCCCCGACGGTGCGGGGCGGTTCTTCAGATCGCCCCCATCACCTTCCTGACCTCGTCGAGGGTGGCGTCGGCGACGGCGTTGGCGCGTTCGGCCCCGTCGCGCAGGACCTGGCGCAGGTGGCCTCGGTCGGCGGCGAGTTCGGCACGGCGGGCGCGCAGGGGGCGGAGGTACTCGTTGACGGAGTCGGTGACGGTGCGCTTGAGCGCGGCGGCCCCGCCGTCGCCGAGTTCCTCGGCGATCTCCTCGGGTGCGCGGTCCTGACAGAGCGCGGCGAGCAGGACGAGGCTGGAGACCTCGGGCCGGTTGGCCGGGTCGTAGTCGATCCGGCGGTCGGCATCGGTCCTGGCACCGCGGATGATTCGGGCGGTCTCGTCCTCGGTGGCGCCGAGGGGGACGGAGTTGCCCCGGCTCTTGCTCATCTTGCCGCCGTCGGTGCCGAGCAGCAGCGGGGCGTCGGAGAGCAGTGCGCGGGGGGTGGGGAAGACGGTGCCGCCGTCGACGTGCGGGTAGCGCTCGTTGAAGCGGCGGGCGATGGTGCGGGCGACTTCGAGGTGGGGCAGCTGGTCCTGGCCGACCGGAACGAGGTTCGCCTTGCAGAAGAGGATGTCGGCGGCCTGGTGGGCGGGGTAGGTGAACATCAGCCCGTTGACGGCGGACTGGCGGGAGTGCGCGATCTCGTCCTTGACGGTGGGGTTGCGGTTCAGTTCGGCGACGCTGACCAGGCTGAGGAAGGGCAGCAGCAGCTGGTTGAGGGCGGGGACGGCGCTGTGCGCGAAGATCGTGGCGCGGTCGGGGTCGAGGCCGGCCGCGAGGTAGTCGAGGACGAGGTTCTCGGTGTGCTCGGCGAGCCGGTCGGCGATGTCCCGGTCGGTGATGACCTGGTAGTCGGCGATCACGACGAACATCTCGACGCCCTGGTTCTGGAGCTGGACGCGGTTGTGCAGGGTGCCGAAGTAGTGGCCGAGGTGCAGCGGTCCGGTGGGGCGGTCCCCGGTGAGGACGCGGTGGCCGGCCGGGTCGGCGGTGAAGGTGGCGGTGGTGGCCACGGACGGGGTCGTCGCGTTGGTCGCGGTCGTCGCGTTGGTCGCGGTCGTCATCGGGTTTCTCCTCGGTACGGCGGTGGTGGCGGCCGTCCGGGGCGGGGGCCCGTTCCATGGGAAACGCGAAAGGGCCGTCCATTCCGGACGGCCCTGGTCGAGCGGGTGGGGTGGCCGTCCCTCAGGACGGCCACCAGCACTGGCCCGCGTAAAGCTTCATGCGGTCGAGGATAGCGTCGATGCCCGGCGGCGTGGTCGGTTTTCGGCGCTCCCGGTCCTCCCGGTCCTCTCAGTCCTCCCGACCCTCCCGACCCTCTCAGTCCTCGACGACCAGCGCGGGGGTGTCCTTGCGCAGCGTCTCGCCGCGGAAGAACTCCGGCCGGGCCAGCCCGTAGCAGGTCATCAGGACGGCGCCGAGCAGCAGGATGCCGACGCCGATGACGAACACCGAGCCGATGCCGAAGACGGCGCCGCTGCCGTAGTCCGGGCTCCAGGCGTCGGTGAGGGTCTGCAGGAATACCCCGCTCAGCAGCACGCCGCCGAGCAGCGGGGCGATGCCCTTGAGGAACAGGTCGCGGGGGCCGGTGCGCAGCGAGCGGCGGAAGTACCAGACGCAGGCGAACGCGGTCAGCGCGTAGTAGAAGCAGATCATCAGGCCGAGCGCCAGGATGGTGTCCTGGACGACGTTCTCGCTGATCAGGCTCATGCCGACGTAGAAGACGGCGGTGGCGATGCCGGCCGCGACGGTGGCGTACCCGGGGGTGCGGAAGCGCGGGTGGACGGCGCCGAAGCGCGGTGGCACGGCGCGGTAGGCGCTCATCGCGAGCAGGGTGCGGGCCACCGGGATGAAGGTGGTCTGGAGGCTGGCGGCGGCGCTGGCGACGACGGCCAGGAAGAGCAGGACGCTCCACGGCGAGCCGAGGACCGGGCGGGCGAGCGCGGCGAAGACGTTGTCGGAGGTCTCCGGGTTGCTGAGGCCGGATCCGGTGGAGCCGACGCCCGCGAACATCTGGGCGGAGATCGCGACCAGCAGGTACGAGCCGACCAGGGTGACCATGGAGACCATCGCGGCGCGACCGGGGGTCTTGGTGCTGCCGAGGGTCTCCTCGTTCATGGTGAGGCAGGTGTCCCAGCCCCAGTACATGAAGATCGACAGCGACAGGCCGGCGGTGAAGGCGCTGAAGGAGCTGACCTGGAGCGGGTTGAGCCAGGAGAACGAGAAGCCGATCGAGTCGGGCAGGTCGCCGGCGGCGGCCTTGCCGATGGCGATGGCCGAGAAGAGCACCAGCACGGCGAGTTGGAGGCCGACCAGGCTGTACTGGAACCACTTGGTGGCGGTCATCCCCCGGTAGCTCATCGCGGTGGCGCCGGCGATCAGCAGGACGACGGTGAGCAGGTGGACGGCCTGGTTCTGGTCGAGTTCGGCGACCCAGCTCCTGCCGGTCATCTCGCCGAGCATCAGGTAGAGGAAGTCGGTCGCGACCCCGGCCAGGTTGGACAGCACGATGATGGTCGCGACGGTCAGGCCCCAGCCGGCCATCCAGCCGACCCGGGGGCCGAAGGCCTTGACCGTCCAGGTGAAGGACGTGCCGCAGTCCGGGAAGTCCTTGTTCAGCTCCTTGTAGGCGAACGCGACGAGCAGCATCGGCAGGAAGCCGGCCAGGAACACGGCGGGCATCTGGACGCCGACCGCGGTGACGGTCGGCCCGAGTGTCGCGGTCAGGCAGTAGACCGGGGCGACCGTGGAAACGCCCAGGACCACACTGCCCAGCAGGCCCACCGAGTTGCCCCGTAGACCCTTGTCCCCCGCTCCCCCAGCTGTCCCCTGGTCGGGGACTCCACCACTGATGCCACTGACCGGGGCACCCTGCGGAGCGTCGGGCGCCATTGCCCGGCCGCTGCTTCCGTGCTCTGAGAGCTGCTGATCAAACACCAGCGCACCCTAGGCGCGAGCATGGAAGGTTGAGTAGACCAACCCTTGGTGATCTAAACCACTTGCTTCGATTCGTTCTCGGCGAAGGCCGTCAAGGTGCAGCATTAACGGCGCGTTAAGCGGTGTACCTTGGTTTCAAAGGATCAGGGTCAAGAGAATTTCTCCCTTATGTCAAGGTTTGAGATGGTTCGCCCTCAGCTCGGACGGGCCACTACGCCCCCCCTCGAGTGCTTCGGATAGGTTTGCCTCACCTAACCTCGATTCGAAGGAGCGTCGCGTGGCCCCCCACCCCGACGACCTGGTCCTCGTCCCCCGCACCCCCTCCCGCCGCAGGTTCCTCTCCGCCGGGATCGCCGGTGGGGCGGCCCTCGGCCTCGGCGGACTGCTCACCGCCTGCGGCAGCTCCGGCGGCTCGGGCGGCAACGGCGGCTCAGGCGGCGCGACCCCCGGCGCCGGCGGCGCATCGCCCGACCAGAAGTCGGTCAAGCAGGGCGGCGACGACTACGCCACCGTGATCGAGAAGATGAAGGGCTTCGGCACCGACGCCGCCCCCGGCGTCTACCCGCGCACCGTCAAGCACGCCATGGGCGAGACCGTCATCCCCGCCAAGCCCACCCGGGTCGTGGTGCTGGACACCGGCGAACTCGACAACGTCGTCGCACTCGGCATCCAGCCGGTCGGCATCGTCTACACCGACGGCTCCAAGTCCCTGCCGTCCTACCTCAAGGACAAGGCCGGCAACCCGGCCAACGTCGGCACCATCAACAGCCTCAACCTGGAGGCCATCGCCGCGCTCAAGCCCGACCTGATCCTCGGCAGCCAGCTGCGCGCCCAGGACCAGTACGCGCAGCTGTCCAAGATCGCGCCGACCGTCTTCTCGCTGCGCCCCGGCTACCCCTGGAAGCAGAACTTCCAGCTCAACGCCAGCCCGTTCGGCCTGGAGGCCGAGGCCAAGACCCAGCTCGACGCGTACCAGGCGGCCGCCACCGCGATCGGCGCCAAGCTCGGCGACAAGCGGCCCACCATCACGCCGCTGCGCTTCATGCCCGGCCGGACCCGGCTGTACGCCGAGCTGTCCTTCATCGGCACCATCCTCACCGACATCCCGCTGCCGCAGCCCAAGATCGAACAGGTCAAGGAACTCGCGGTGGAGGTCAGCCCGGAACAGATCGACAAGGCCGACGCCGACTGGATCTTCTACGGCGTGTACGGCAGCCCCAGCTCCACCAACCAGGACGCGGTGCTCGGCGGCGCGCTCTGGAAGACCCTCGGCGCGGTCAAGTCCGGTCAGGCCCGGCCGGTTTCGGACGAGACCTGGTTCCTCGGGCTCGGTGTCATGGCGGCCAACGCGGTGCTCGCCGACCTCAAGGGCTTCGTCGCGCCCGGCACTTGAGCCGACACGGGGTGTAGGGGCGGGCAGTGGTCTCGCGCACACCCCCGGAATTGATGCTTGGAGCTGGTCGCGCGGTGCGGGAGGATCATCCGGACCGTCCGCCGAAGGGCCCGTGCCGATGACCTCGCTCCACCCCGCCGCAACCGACCCGTCCCTGCCCGGCCCGCCCGGGGACAGCGCCGGATCCGCGCCCCCGCACGCCGCACGCTGCTCCATCGCGACGGCCGCCGAGACCGGCCCTTCCGGCACTCCGGGCGCCGCCCCGTCCGGCACCGCCGGCGGGCCACGCCAGGCCGGCGGCTCACGCCACGACTCGGTGCCGCAGCCGCGCGGACGGGAGGACGGCGGGGCAGACGGCGGACTCGCGGCGGCGAGGGGCGAGGCGGCTGCGGACGATCCGACCACCTCGCGGCTGCGGGCGGCGCTCGCCGACCGGCTGCGGGCCGCCCGCGCCCAAGGCCGCTCGGTCGCCGACCTGGCGGCCGCGTGCCGGCGATCGGCTACGGAAGTCCGGGCGCTGCTGGGCGAGAGCGCCGAGGACGGGGACTGCGAGGACGGCGAGGTCCGTGAGGGCGGCGCGGGCGGCGCGGGTGTTGAGCACCGTGGAGACGTTCCGGGTGGCGGCGCCGAGGCCGTGGGCGGGCGGACCGGGACCGGGGCCGGCAGGTTCGGCCGGCCGGCCGTCGCGCCCGAGGGCGACCGGGCCGTGCCCGTGCTGCGCGCGGCGCGCGAGGAACTCCGGGCCGCCGGCTCCCGGCGCCCCGCGCCCTCGCGCCGGCTGCGCCGGATGCACCCGCAGGCCGACGCGACCGGGCAGGGGGCGGCCGCACGGGAGACGGCCGCGACCGAACCGATCGGGACAGCACCTACGACACCCGTGGCCTCCGCCACTCTCCCGGCCGAGGTCTGGGCGGCAGCCGCACCCGGTTCAGGTGAACTCATCGGAGGCACCGGGGCGGTGACGGCTCCGTCGGCCGCCGCCCCCGAGGAGGCGCGGGCCGAGACACCGCTCGGCATCCTGATCGGCGGCAGCCCGAACCAGCCCGAGGCCGTCGGCCGCCCGGAGGAGCGGGCGCCGGTCCGGGTTACGGCGGAACCGGTCCGGATCGGCCGCGGCACCAGCCTGATCGTGCTGCCCTCCTGGCGCGCCGCCATCGCCGTCTCGGTGCCGACCGAGCAACTGCTGTCCGCCACCGGGCTCGCCTTCGAGCAGTTGGCCGACGCACAACTGACCGTGCTGATGAACCCCTGCGCGCTGCACGACCGGGAGCTGGACCTGCACGGTTGGGAATCCGGCCCGGGCGGGCGGGCGCGACGCGGCGGGCGCCCGTAGGGGCGTGCGTTCGTAGCAGCGCGCTTTTGGGGCCCGCCGGTGACGGTCAGGAGACGGCGGTCAGGAGATCGCGGTCGGCCGTGCGTCGGGGAGCGGTCAGCGGGTGGCCGTCAGCGGGTGGCCGGGGCGTTCGGGATGAAGCCGAGGTCGACGGGTACCGGGGGGCGCCCATCGACGGCCCAGCCCTCGCGGACGGCGGCCAGCAGCTCCGGCAGCCGGGGCGGCCAGAGCGCGTCGGCGTGCTCGTCCGCCAGGTCGGCCGGGGTCCACCAGCGCCAGTCGAGGATCCGGTCCTCGGCGTGCACCGCGCTGACGTCACCGACCGGGCCGCGGTGCGGTCCGCCCGTGAGGTAGATGTGCTCGTGCTGACGGACCGGGGTGCCGTGCCAGGTGAAGTCGTGTTCCCAGGTGCAGAGCAGCGGGCCCGGTTCGAGGTCACTCCAGCCCGTCTCCTCCCAGAGTTCGCGCCGGGCGCCGGTCCACGGGGTCTCGCCGGGTTCCAACCCGCCGCCCGGCATGGTCCAGTGGACGCCGACCTCGTCGTTGTCCGAACGGAGCAGGAAGACCGAGCCGTCCTCGTCCAGGACCACCGTGCGAGCCGCCTGCCGGGGGACACGTGTACGGAGTCTCAGCAGATTTCGCATCGGATCACTCTCCCAGCACCCGGCCGGGCCGTCGAGCGGGTTTGACGCGCCGAAAGCCGCCGACGCCGCCCCGCCCGGGCCTTACCCTGACGGCCATGCCCGTACCCGCGATCCTCTTCCCCGCCGACCCGCTCAACCCGCGCCGGCCCGACCCGCACTTCGCCTGGGAGGCCAGGCTGCTGCGGGAGTTGGGCGGCGAGCACCACCTGGTCGACCACGACGCGCTGATCGCCGGGCACGCCGAGCAGGCGGTCCGGCGGGTGCCGCAGGACCGGGGTCCGCTCTGGTACCGGGGCTGGATGCTTCCGTCCGCCCGCTACGCCGGTTTCGCCACCGCGCTCGCCGCGCGCGGCTGCGCCCTGCTGACCAGCCCGGCCGGCTATGCGACGGCACACGAACTGCCGGGCTGGTACGACGTGTTCGAGGGGGCGACTCCGCCCAGTACGTGGATCCCCACCGCCGCTTCCGCGGTGCCCGGGCCGGAAGAGCTGGCGGCCGCCGTGGCCCGGCTCGGCGGGAGCGGGCCGGCGATCGTCAAGGACTACGTGAAGTCGCGCAAGCACGAGTGGCACGAGGCCTGCTACATCCCCGAGTTGGCCGATCTGGCGAGCGTCGGGCGGGTGGTGGCGCGGTTCGTCGAGCTCCAGGGCGAGTTCCTGACCGGCGGGGTGGTGCTGCGGCGGTACGAGGAGTTCGAGCGGCCGGCCGACGGGCCGGGCGGCAGCTCGGGCGACGACTCGGGCGGAGGGTCGGATGACCGTTCGGGCCGTGGGAGCGGGCGGGCCGTGGAGGCGCGGGTGTGGTGGCTGGACGGCGAACCCGTCCTGGTCGGGCCGCACCCCGACGCACCCCACCACGATGTCGAACCCGACCTCACCGGCGTCCGCCCCCTGGTCCGGATGCTCGGCTGCCGCTTCGTCACCACCGACCTCGCCAGCCGGGCCGACGGCTCCGGCTGGCGCGTGGTCGAGGTCGGGGACGGACAGGTCAGCGACCTGCCGCACGGGATCGACGCCACCGGCCTGCTGGCCTCGCTGATCGCCGCCTGACGATCAGCCTGGCGGGCCGCCGGCGACGGTCCGCCAGGCTGATCGCGGGCAGTCGGCTACCCCGCGGCGACGGCCTCGACCGCCGGGTGGCCGTCCGCGATGAACGCCTGCCAGAGCCGGGCGTACGTGCCGCCCCGGGCGAGCAACTCGGTGTGCGTACCGTCCTCGACCACCCGGCCGTGGTCCAGCACGACGACCCGGTCGGCGCGCTCGGCGGTGGTCAGCCGGTGGGCGATGACCAGCGTGGTGCGGCCGCCGCTGAGCCGGTCCGCGGCCTGGTTGACCACCGCCTCGGTGGCCAGGTCGAGCGCCGCGGTCGCCTCGTCGAGCAGCAGGATGTCCGGATCGACCAGTTCGGCCCGAGCCAGCGCGATCAACTGCCGCTGGCCGGCCGAGAGGTTGCGGCCGCGACCCGCGACCTCGTGGTCGTAGCCGCCGGACAACCGGACGATCATGTCGTGCGCACCGACCGCCCGGGCCGCCGCCTCCACCTCCGCCGGCGAGGCGTCGGGCCGGCCGTACGCGATCGCCTCGCGCACCGTGCCCGCGAACAGGTACGCCTCCTGCGGCACCACGCCCAGCCGGTGGCGGTACTGCGCCAGGTCGAAGCGGGTGAGGTCGACCCCGTCCACCCGCACGGTGCCCTCCGTCGCGTCGTAGAACCGGGCGACCAGCTTCACCAGCGTCGACTTGCCAGCACCGGTCTCGCCCACCAGCGCCACCGTCTGCCCGGCCGGAATGTGCAGGTCCACACCGGTCAGCACGTTCGGGGCGCCGTCCGCACCGCCGTTGTAGGCGAAACCGACACCCTCGAAGGAGATCTCGCCGCGCAGCCCCTCGGGCACCGGCACGGGGTCGGCCGCCTCGGCCGTGGCGGTCGGGGTGCGCAGCAGCTCCCGGATCCGGCCGAGGCCCACCGAAGCCTGCTGGTAGCCGTCGAACACCTGGGACAGCTGGTTGACCGGCGCGAAGAACAGATCGATGTACAGCAGGTACGCGACCAGCGCGCCGACCGTCAGCGTCCCGGCGTCGACCCGGGCCGCGCCCACGATCAGCACCAGCGCGGCGGCCACGCTGGAGAGGAACTGGACGAACGGGAAGTACAGCGAGATGTACAGCTGCGCGCGCACCCGGGCCTCGCGGTAGGCGACGCCCCTGGCGACGAAGCGGTCCGTGTTGGTGTCCAGGCGGCGGAAGGCCTGGACGATCCGCATGCCCGCCACGTTCTCCTGGAGGTCGGCGTTGACGGTGCTGATGAGGTCCCGGGACAGCTCGTACTGGTCCCTGGACTTCCGGCGGAACACCAGCGTCGCGATCACCAGCAGGGGCAGCACCGCGAAGACCACCAGGGCCAGGCCGGCGTCGATGATCAGCAGCGCGGCGAAGATCCCGCCGAAGGTCAGCAGGCTGACCACGGCAGTGACCACGCCGGTCTGCAGGAAGGACGTCAACGAGTCCAGGTCGGTGGTCATCCGGGTCATGATCCGCCCGGACAGCTCGCGCTCGTAGTAGTCCAGGCCGAGCCGGTTGAGGTGGGCGAAGATCTTGAGGCGGAGCATGTAGAGCACCCGCTCACCAGTACGGCCGCTGACCCGGTTCTCGGCGCTCTGCACCAACCAGTCCAGCAGCACCACCACCAGCGCGGCGAGCGCGGCCACGGCGACCCCGGACATCAGGGCCTTGCTGACGCCCTGGTCGATGCCGTGCCGGATCAGCACCGGCAGCACCAGGCCGGAAGCCGCGTCGAGCGCGACGAGCAGCAGGGCCAGGGCGAGCGGGACGCGGAAGGGGCGCAGCAGGCGGCGGAGGGTGAAGTCCGGGTCACCGGCCTCGGCCTCGGCGCGCGGGACCGCCGGGGAGTCGGCGGCCGGCGGGAGGGCCGCGACCCTGGCCAGCAGGTCGGGGTCGGCGGTGCGGGCCGCCTTGACCAGGGCGGGGGTGGGGAGGTCGGGGGTGGCAGGGGCGGCGGGTTGCGAGGCGACGGGTTCCGGGGCCTGCGTGGGGGTCGGTTCGTCGACCTGCTCGGAGGTGGACCGCGCCTCGGTCTGCTCGGCGGCCTGCTCAGCGGTCCGCTGCTCGGGGGCCTGCTGCCCGGCGGGCTGCTCGGGGGTCTGCGGAGAGGTCTGCTCGACAGTCTGCGGGGCCTCGGACGACCGGGGTGTGCGGCCGGCCTCGGGGTCGGTGATCAGAGCCCGGTACTGGGGACATCGGGCGTCGAGTTCCTCGTGCGTGCCGATGTCCAGCAGCCGGCCGTGATCCAGGACGGCTATCCGGTCGGCGAGCTGCAGGGTCGAGCGGCGGTGGGCGATCAGCAGCGTGGTGCGGCCGGTCATCACCGAACGCAGCGCGTCGTGGATCTCCGCCTCGACCTGCGGGTCCACCGCCGAGGTGGCATCGTCCAGCAGCAGGATCCGGGGGTCGGTGAGGATCGCCCGGGCCAGCGCGATCCGCTGGCGCTGGCCTCCGGAGAGGGTCAGGCCCTGCTCGCCGACCTTGGTCTCGTAGCCGTCCGGCAGCGCGCGGACGAACTCGTCGGCCTGGGCGGCCCGCGCGGCCGCCACGACCTGCTCGTCCGTGGCGTCCGGACGGCCGTAGGCGATGTTGGTGCGGACCGACTCGGAGAACAGGAAGCTCTCCTCGGGGACGATGCCGACCGCCGACCGGACCGAGTCCAGGGTGAGGTCGCGCAGGTCGTGGCCGTAGAGGCGGACGGCGCCGGCCGCCGGGTCGTAGAAGCGCGGCACCAGCTGTGCCACCGTCGACTTGCCGGAGCCGGAAGCCCCGACCAGGGCGAGGGTCTCGCCGGGGGCCAGCTTCAGGCTGAGGCCGTGCAGGACGGGGGCGGGATGCTCGGGGTCGTAGCGGAACTCGACCTGGTCGAACTCCAGGGCGACATCGGAGGTTCGGGGGCCTGCGGTGGCACGGGTGTCTGCGGTGGCGCGGGGGCCTGCGGTGCTGCCTTCACGGACGCCGGTGGCGGCGCCTTCGCGGGTGCCGTCCCCGGTGAGGTCCAGGGTGAGCGCGTCCGGGCGCTCCTGGACCAGCGGGCGCTCGTCGATCAGCTGGAGGACGCGCTCCACGCCGGCCCGGGCCTGCTGGCCGACCGTGATGACCATGGTGAGCATCCGCACCGGTCCGGTCATCTGCGCGACGTAGGTGGAGAAGGCCACGAAGGTCCCGAGCGACACCTGGCCGTCGACGGCCAGCCAGCCGCCGAAGGCCAGCACCGCGACCTGCGCGAGCGCCGGGACGGCCTGCATCGCCGGGTTGTAGCGGGCGTTGAGCCGGATCGACCGGAGCCGGGCCGCGAACAGGTTGCGGGAGGCCCGCTCCAGCTTGTCCAGCTCCTGCGCCTCCTGACCGAAGCCCTTGACCACCCGGACACCGCCGATCGCGCCGTCCACCACACCCGCGACGGCGGCCGCCTCCTGCTGGGCGGCCCAGGTGGCGGGGAAGAGTCGCTTCCGGCTGAGGACGGTGATCCACCACAGCGCGGGGGCCATCACCAGGGCTATCAGGGTGAGCGGCGGGGAGAGCCAGACCATCACGGCCAGCGACATGACGAACATCAGCAGGTAGCCGGTCATCATCGGCAGCATCGAGAGCAGGCCGTTGATCAGCTGGAGGTCGGAGGTCGCGCGTCCGACCACCTGGCCGGTGTCCAGCCGGTCCTGGCGGTGGCCGTCGAGCCGGCCGAGCGAGCGGAACAGGTCGCTGCGCATGTCGTGCTGGACGTCCAGGGCGAGCTGGCCGCCGTAGTAGCGGCGGACCTGGGTGCAACCGAAGACGACGACGGCGGCGAGCAGCAGCACCACCGCCCAGGGGACCAGCGAACGGGTGTGCGCGGTGATGACGTCGTCGATGATCAGCTTGGTGACCAGCGGCACCAGCGAGGTGACGGCCATGCCGACGAGCGAGGCGCCGAAGGCGAGCAGCACGCTGCGGCGGGAGCGCCAGCAGTAGCCGACCAGGCGGCGCAGCCAGCCGACGGCCTGCGGGTCGTTGCCGTCCGGCTGCGGGTGGGCGCCGTCCGGCTGCGGGCTCGCGCCGGGGGCCGGTGAGCCGCTCGGGGATTGCTCCACCGTGGATCCGTGAGTCTCAGGCATATTTAGGGATGCTAACCATTTCATCGGGTGGCCGCCATGGCGTTTCCGGCCCGGATGGGGCCGGAGCGGGCCGGGGCGGCCCGGATCGTCCGGTCCGGCGGACTGGCCAACAGCCTGCGGCCTGCGGTGATTCCCGGCCGAACGAACGCACGGCCCGCCGACCCGCCCGCCTCCAGGGTCGCCCGCCTCCGGGGTCGCCTGCCTCCAGGGTCGCGGACGGGCCGCCGAAGGCCCAGCGGCCCGGGGCGGGCGGGCGCCGTCCTTTGGTCCTAGACCTCCGGCCTCAGGGTCGAACCGCCAACCCTCGGGCCTGGACTGCCGAGCGGGCCGTCCGGGTGCGCAGGACTCAGGCCTGCGCGGACACCGACTCGGCCGCCGCCGCGAAGGCGCCGTGGGCGAGGGCGTGCAGCAGGACGGCCATGCCGTCGCGCTGGAGGCCGGAGCGCTCGTCCTGGGCGGGGCCCGGGCCGAGGCTGTGCGGGGTCGAGTTGATCAGGCCGAAGACCGCGTGGACGGCGGCCCTGGCCACCGGTTCGGCGGCGGGGCCCGTCAGCTGCGGATAGACCTGCCGGACCACGTCCACCCAGAGCTCGACGTAGCCGCGCTGGAGCCGACGGACGGTGCGGCGGTCCTCCTCCTTGAGGTTCAGCAGCTCGCGGTCGTGGAGGGTGATCAGGTCGCGGTCGTCGAGGGCGAAGTCGACGTGGCCGCCGATCAGCGCGTCCAGCGCGGCGGCCGGACCGTCGCCGCCCCCCGCCCGGCGCCGCCCCTCCTCCAGCAGGCGCTCGCTGATGCCGATCAGCAGATCGGCGAGCATCGCGTCCTTTCCGGCGAAGTGGCGGTAGAGCCCGGGGCCGCTGATGCCGACGGCCTTGCCGATCTCGTCTACACCCACCCCGAGGAAACCCCGGGCCGCGAAGAGCCGCGCGGCCTCCCGACGGATCTGGTCGCGGCGTGGGAGCGCGGAGGCTGCGGGGACGTTCGGCATGCTGCCCATCGTAGACAGTGGGGTTATCGGCCGTTAACCTGGGCGCGCAAGTTAACGTTAATTAACGTGGGGTCCATGGGCGCACCGCATCCGGCCGCCCGCCTGGTGCCGAGGGCAAGGGAGCTCTTGGGAATGGTCATCTCAACCGCCGGTGTACCCACCGGCGTCCATGGCAGCACAGCGGCCGGCACCACGGCGGCGCCAGGTGCCGTACCGCCGGGAGCCGCTGCTCCCGCGCCCCGGCTCGGCACCGCGGCCGACCCGGGCTCCACCGCCTACCGCGCCAACACCGAGGCACACCGGGCCCTGGTCGCCGAGCTGCGCGAGAAGCTCGACGCGGCGGCCCTCGGCGGCGGCGCCAGGGCCCGCGCCCGGCACACGGCGCGCGGCAAGCTGCTCCCCCGCGACCGGGTGGACGCCCTGCTCGACCCGGCCTCGCCCTTCCTGGAACTGGCCCCGCTGGCCGCCGACGGGATGTACGACGGGGCGGCGCCCGCGGCCGGGGTGATCGCGGGCATCGGCCGGGTCGCCGGGCGCGAGGTGGTGGTGGTCGCCAACGACGCCACCGTCAAGGGCGGCACCTACTACCCGATGACCGTGAAGAAGCACCTGCGCGCCCAGGAGGTCGCGCTGGAGAACCGGCTGCCCTGCGTCTACCTGGTGGACTCCGGCGGCGCCTTCCTCCCCATGCAGGACGAGGTCTTCCCGGACCGCGACCACTTCGGCCGGATCTTCTACAACCAGGCCAGGCTCTCCGCCGCGGGCATCCCGCAGATCGCCGCCGTGCTCGGTTCCTGCACGGCCGGCGGGGCGTACGTCCCGGCGATGAGCGACCAGGCCGTGATCGTCCGCAACCAGGGCACGATCTTCCTGGGCGGGCCACCGCTGGTGAAGGCCGCCACCGGAGAGGTGGTCACCGCCGAGGAACTGGGCGGCGGTGACCTGCACTCCCGCACCTCGGGGGTGACGGACCACCTGGCCGAGGACGACGCCCACGCCCTCTCCATCGTCCGCACGATCGTGGCCGGGCTCGGCCCGCGCTCGGCCAGGCCGTGGCCGCTCACCCCGGTCGAGCCGCCGGCCGTGGACCCGGCCGGCCTGTACGGGGCCGTCCCGGTCGACCCGCGCACGCCCTACGACGTGCGCGAGGTGATCGCCCGGCTGGTCGACGGCAGCCGGTTCGCCGAGTTCAAGGCCGAGTACGGCGCGACCCTGGTCACCGGCTTCGCCCGGATCCACGGCCACCCCGTCGGCATCGTCGCCAACAACGGCGTGCTGTTCTCCGAGTCGGCCCTCAAGGGCGCCCACTTCATCGAGTTGTGCGACCAGCGCGGCATCCCCCTCCTCTTCCTGCAGAACATCACCGGGTTCATGGTCGGCCGGCAGTACGAGGCGGGCGGCATCGCCAAGCACGGCGCCAAGATGGTCAACGCCGTCGCCAGCACCCGCGTCCCGAAGCTGACCGTGGTGATCGGCGGCTCGTACGGAGCCGGCAACTACTCGATGTGCGGCCGGGCTTACTCACCTCGCTTCCTGTGGATGTGGCCGGGCTCGAAGATCTCCGTGATGGGCGGCGAGCAGGCGGCGTCCGTCCTCGCCACCGTCCGCCGCGACCAGTTGGAGGCCCACGGCGAGCAGTGGCCGGCCGAGGCGGAGGAGGAGTTCAAGCGCCCCGTCCGCGAGCAGTACGAGCGCCAGGGCAACGCCTACTACGCCACCGCCCGCCTCTGGGATGACGGCGTGATCGACCCGATGGACACCCGCACCGTCGTCGGCCTCGCCCTCACCGCCTGCGCCAACGCCCCGCTCCCGCCGCCCGGCCCGTACGGGGTCTTCCGGATGTGACCCCGCCCCGGCGGGTGTGACCCGCCCCCTCCCACGCGACCTCTCCTCTCCTCTCCTGTCGGTGTGACCCCGCTCCTGCGGGCGTGACTCCCGCGGCGCCGACGCACCCGGGCCGGCGCCCTCCTCTCCACCGCCGCCACCCCGCCGCCACCTCCTTCGTACGGCTCCCCTCGACCCGGAGGAACGCCTCCCATGTTCGACACAGTTCTGGTCGCCAACCGCGGCGAGATCGCCCTCCGGGTGATCCGCACCCTGCGGCGGCTCGGCGTGCGCTCGGTCGCCGTGTTCAGCGACGCCGACGCCGACGCGCCGCACGTCCGCGAGGCCGACGTCGCCGTCCGGCTCGGCCCGGCCGACCGCAGCGACAGCTCGGCGGCCGAGACCTACCTGCGCACCGACCAGATCCTCGCCGCCGCCCGCCGCACCGGGGCCCAGGCCGTCCACCCCGGTTACGGCTTCCTCGCCGAGAACGCCGGCTTCGCCCGCGCCTGCGCCGACGCCGGCCTCGTCTTCATCGGACCTCCTCCCGGTGCGGTCGAGCTGATGGGTGACAAGATCAACGCCAAGGAAGCCGTCCGAACCGCCGGCGTTCCGGTGGTCCCCGGCAGCCAGGCCACCGCGCCCACCGACGGGGATCTCCTCGCCGCCGCCGACGAGATCGGCTACCCCGTCCTGCTCAAGCCGTCCGCCGGAGGCGGTGGCAAGGGCATGCGCCTCGTGCGGGACCGCGCCGACCTGCCCACCGAGATCGCCGCCGCCCGCCGCGTCGCCCGGACCGCCTTCGGCGACGACACCCTGCTGCTGGAACGCTGGGTCGACCGGCCGCGCCACATCGAGGTGCAGGTGCTCGCCGACGCCCACGGCACCACCGTCCACCTCGGCGAGCGCGAATGCAGCCTCCAGCGCCGCCATCAGAAACTGATCGAAGAGGCTCCCTCCGTTCTGCTCAATGCCGAGACCCGCGCCGCGATGGGCGCCGCGGCCGTCCGCGCCGCGGAGTCCTGCGGCTACACCGGGGCCGGCACCGTGGAATTCATCGTTCCCGGCATCGACCCGGACTCCCCCGCCACCGCCTCCACCGAGGGGGTACGGGACTTCTTCTTCATGGAGATGAACACCCGCCTCCAGGTCGAACACCCCGTCACCGAACTCGCCGTCGCCGTCGGCGACGATTCAGCCCGACTCGACCTGGTCGAGTGGCAGCTGCGGATCGCCTCGGGCGAACGGCTCTCCTTCGATCAGTCCGACATCTCCTTCCTGGGCCACGCCATCGAGGCCCGGATCTGCGCCGAGGACCCGGAACGGGACTTCCTGCCCACCGGCGGCCGCATCCTCGTCCTGGACGAGCCCCAGGGCGAGGGCGTGCGCGTCGACTCCGGAGTCGCCCCCGGATCCGTCGTCACCAGCGCCTACGACCCGATGCTCGCCAAGGTCATCGCGTACGGGCCCGACCGCCCGACCGCGCTGCGCCGGCTCCGCGCCGCGCTGGCCGACACCCGCATCCTGGGCGTCACCACCAACACCGGCTTTCTGCGACGGCTGCTCGCACACCCCGAGGTCGTCGCCGGCCGGCTGGACACCGGCCTGGTGGAACAGACGGCCCAACAGCAGCCCGCCCTGCTCGCCTCGCCGTACTCCCCGGCGAACGCGCCGAACGGCGCGAACGAGACCGGCGAGGCCGACAAGGCCAACGAGGCCGATGACGCGCACGAGGCCGACGCCACAACTGCCGACCCGCTGACGGCCGAGACGCCACCACCTGCCCACCTCCTCTACTACGCGGCCGCGCTGGCGCGGCACCTGGACCTCACCCCGGCCGCCGACCCCGGCGGCTGGACCGACCCCTTCTCCCTTCCCTCCGGCTGGCGCCTGAGCGGCACCCCCGCCTGGACCACCCACCGACTCCGTACCCCCGGCCAGGATCCGGTCTCGGTGCGCATCCGTTCGATCACTGCGGGCAACGTAGCCGATGCCACTGACAATCCCGCCGAGCTCACCCGCGAGGTCGAGCTCCGGCTCGGCGCCGGGCCCGTCCACCGCGCCCGCGCGACCCGGACCGCCGACCGGCTGCACCTGACCGTCGACGGCCTGCAGACCACGTTCACGCTGGCCACCGACGCCGCTCCCGGCCTCGCCGCCGGCCCGGTGACCTGGCTCGGCATCGAGGGCGACGCCTGGTCGCTGCACGCCCACGATCCGGTGGGCGAGCGCGCCGCCGGAACCGCCGCCCACCACGGCGCCCTGACCGCCCCGATGCCCGGAACCGTCACCGTCGTCAAGACCACGACGGGCGAGACGGTCCGCAAGGGCCAGCCCCTGCTCGTGCTGGAGGCCATGAAGATGGAACACGTGATCGCCGCCCCGCACGACGGCGTGGTGGCCGAGCTGCGGGCCACCGCGGGCGCCACCGTCGCGATGGAGGAACTGCTGGTCGTGGTCGCCCCGGCCGGGGACGGCGCCGACGAGCAGGCCGCCCCCGCGCCCGCCGGGGTGCGGTCATGACCGCACCCGCCCGCGAGCCCGACGCGCTGGACCTGGGCCTGCCCGACCCCGTCCGCGCCCCCGGCCTGCCCGAGGAGGTCCGGATCCACGAGGTCGGACCGCGCGACGGGCTGCAGAACGAGGGCTCCCTGGTGCCCGTGGAGGTCAAGGCGGAGTTCATCGCCCGGCTCGCGGCCGCCGGGCTGCGCACCGTCGAGGCGACCAGCTTCGTCCACCCGAAATGGGTCCCGCAGCTGGCCGACGCCGAGGAACTGATGCCCCGGCTCGCCGGCCTGCCGGAGCGCCACCCCGGCCTGCGGCTGCCGGTGCTGGTGCCCAACGAACGCGGCCTCGACCGGGCGCTCGCCCACCACGCCACCGACGTCGCGGTGTTCGCCAGCGCCACCGAGACCTTCGCCCGCCGCAACCTCAACCGCTCGGCGGACGAGGCGATGGCGATGTTCCGCCCGGTCGTGACGCGGGCGACCGAGGCCGGGCTGGCGGTCCGCGGCTACCTCTCGATGTGCTTCGGAGACCCCTGGGAAGGTCCGGTCCCGGTCTCCCAGGTGGTCGGGTACGGCGTGCGGCTGCTGGAGATGGGCTGCGCGGAGCTGAGCCTCGGCGACACCATCGGCGTGGCCACCCCCGGGCAGGTCGGCGCCCTGCTGGCCGGCTTCGCACGGGCCGGGGCGCCGGCCGACCGGCTCGCCGTGCACTTCCACGACACCTACGGCCAGGCGCTCAGCAACACCCTGGCGGCCCTGCGCGAGGGGGTCACCACGGTGGACGCGTCGGCGGGCGGCCTCGGCGGCTGCCCGTACGCGAAGAGCGCCACCGGCAACCTGGCCACCGAGGACCTGGTGTGGATGCTGCACGGGCTCGGCATCCGGACCGGGGTCGACCTGCGCGCGCTGGTCGCCACCAGCGGGTGGATGGCCGAGCGGCTCGGCCGTCCGAGCCCGTCCCGCACCGTCCAGGCGCTGCTCGGCGCCGCCCGGGGCTGACCCCGCCCCACCACCGCTCCCCGGTGCCAGCCGCGCGGAATCCCGGCCGCGGCCGGCACCGGGCACCACGTTCATCGTCCAACCACACCGTGCGACCGTCACACCGTCAGACGGACGCCGGTCGTCCCGCTCACGCCCGCGGCCACCCCGGCCGGGCTCCAGGAGGATCACCGTGTTCGACCACCGGCTCAGCAGCGAGTACGAGGAACTGCGGCGCACCGTCGCCGAGTTCGCCCAGGACGTGGTGGCGCCGAAGATCGGCGGGTTCTACGAGCGGGAGGAGTTCCCGTACGAGATCGTCCGCGAGATGGGGCGCATGGGCCTGTTCGGCCTGCCCTTCCCGGAGGAGTACGGCGGCATGGGCGGCGACTACTTCGCGCTGGGCATCGCGCTGGAGGAACTCGCCCGGGTCGACTCCTCGGTGGCGATCACCCTGGAGGCGGCCGTCTCGCTCGGCGCGATGCCGATCCACCGGTTCGGGACGGAGGAGCAGAAGCGCGAGTGGCTGCCCCGGCTGACCTCCGGCGAACTCCTCGGCGCCTTCGGCCTGACCGAGCCCGAGGGCGGCTCGGACGCCGGCGCGACCCGCACGACCGCGCGGTACGACGAGACCACCGACGAGTGGGTCATCAACGGCACCAAGTGCTTCATCACCAACTCCGGCACGGACATCACCGGTCTGGTCACCGTCACCGCACTCACGGAACCGATCGCTCGTTCGAGTGAAGAAGGCGAATTCCGCTCGCCAACGCGCGAAATCTCTTCCATCATCGTGCCCACCGGGACCCCGGGGTTCCAGGTATCGAAGAAGTACTCGAAGGTCGGGTGGAACGCATCCGACACCCGCGAACTGTCCTTTACCGACTGCCGCGTCCCCGCGGCCAACCTGCTGGGCGAGCGTGGCCGAGGCTACGCCCAGTTCCTGCGGATCCTCGACGAGGGCCGCATCGCGATCGCGGCCCTGGCCACCGGCCTGGCCCAGGGATGCGTCGACGAGTCCGTCAAGTACGCCGGCACGCGCCGGGCCTTCGGCCGGCCGATCGGTGCCAACCAGGCCATCCAGTTCAAGCTCGCCGACATGGAGCTGCGCGCCCACACCTCCCGCCTGGCCTGGCGGGACGCCGCCTCCCGGCTGCTGCACGGCGAACCGTTCAAGAAGGAGGCCGCGATCGCGAAGCTGTACTCGTCCGAGGCCGCCGTCGACAACGCCCGCGAGGCGACCCAGATCCACGGCGGGTACGGCTTCATGAACGAGTTCCCGGTCGCCCGTTTCTGGCGCGACTGCAAGATCCTGGAAATCGGGGAGGGCACATCGGAGGTTCAGCGCATGCTCATCGCCCGGGAGATCGGCGCCGGGTTCTGATCCGGCCCCACCGGAGCAACACCCCGCTCCTCAGGCGGCGTTGAGGAGCGCCCGACGCAGAGGAGCAGGCCGACGTCGGCGAGGCCGGTCGACACCAGTAGCGGCCGACCCCATCGGCCGACCACCCCATCGGCCGGCAACAGGGAGACGCCTCCGGGGGCGCGGAAATGCGGCGCCCGACGGAGCGTCAGGGAATCACGATCACCGGGCGGTTGGCCCGCCGCGCCAGCCGTCCGGAGACCGAGCCGAAGATCTTGCCGAGCAGGCCGTGCGTCGTGCCGACGACGATCGCGTCGGCGGCGTACTCGCGGCCGACCTCCTCGATCTCGTGGCAGATGTCACCGCCCCGCTCGATCAGGATCCACGGCACCCCGGTGAGGAAGTCCGCGCAGGCGAGCTCCAGGCCCAGGACCTCGGTCCGGTGGTCGGGGAGGTCGACGAAGACGGGAGGTTCACAGCCTGCCCAGACAGTGGCGGGCAGGCGATTGGCGACGTGCACGATCACCAGGCCGCACTGCGAACGGCGCGCCATGCCCACCGCGTACGCGAGGGCGCGCTCGCTCGACAGGGAGCCGTCGAAGCCGACGACCACGCCGTGCTGGAAGACCGGGTCGAGGGAGCGCGCGGACGCGTCCCGGGCCGTGGACTCGGTGTGCGCGCCGGGCAGGCCGGACGCCTCCGGGCGCTCGGCGCCCGGGCCTAGGCGGCCCGTCACCGGAGACCCTGCAGGGTCGGCCGGGTGCCCGCCACGCCGCTGGCGAGGCCCTGGACGGTCGTGCCGGGCGAGGCCGCCCCGTCGGACCAGGCCGCACAGAGCGCGCACGAGGCCCCGGGGAGCACCCGGCTCCGGGCCGGCTTCCTCAGCGCCCGGGGTGTGATCGGCGGTACCAGCGACGCCCGAGGCACCAGCCGGCGCGTCGGCTCGCTGGGCAGCGGCGTCGCCAACCCGCTCGCCGGCGTGCTCGTCGACACGGTCATCAGCCCGCTCGCCCCTGCGCTCACCCCCGCGCTCGTCGGCCGGTGCGCAGCCGGGCTCGTCGGCTTGGGCGTCGACCTGGTCGTCGGCTCGGTCATCGGCCTGCCTACTGGCGGGCAGGCGACCCGATACATCGGCGTGCCCGTCGGCTGGAGCGAGGTCCGCGCGGCCGCCGTCGTGCCCGGCGCCTGCGCCCACGCTGCGGGGCGCATCCGGCTCCACCGGTCGGAAGGACTCAAAACCAGCCATGGCTCACGGCTCTTCAGGGGAGAGGGGCCGACAGGAGAGGACAACGCCGCCCGGGCAGCAGGCCCGCCCACGGGATGACGTCGGTCTGCGCCGCGCAGCACCGTATGTGACCTGTTCCTTTCAGAGTACGACGGGTGTGAGGCCCAGCCCAGCGGTGAGGCCTCGGAGCGGCATTGTTCCCGCGAAAGGAGGATGCGCCCGCCGTCGGCAGTGCGCCCCGCCCGCAGGCCACGCGCCCCCTCCAGAAAGGAGGTTCCCTGGAGCTTGACTGAGCGGACCGGGCGACGCAACAGGCCTGCCGGACACCGTGACCGGACTGTCATGGATCGGCGACGATCCGTTGCGACACGTCGCGAACCGTCACGCCCCGCCAGCCTCAGCCGGCCCGTCCGGACCCACCCGTACGCCAGGTCCTGGAACCCGTTTCAGCCACTACGTACGGCTTCGCGACGCGGTCTGGCATTTGCCAGGTGCATAGGCGCGGCCGCTGGCACCATGCTTGGCATGCCCCTGCTCCTGTTCGACCTCGACAACACGCTGCTCCCCAGGGACGCCGCTTTCCGGGCCTGGGCTCAGGATTTTCTGTCCGAGCGCGACCTGCCGCCCGGAGACCTCGAATGGTTCGTCACTCTCGACGGCGGCGGCTACGTGCCGCGCAGCACCGTACTGTCCGCCGTCCGGCGCCGCTACGGGTTGGACGTCTCCACCGAGTTCCTGCTCGCCCACTACCGACACGGCATCAACTCCCACATCCACTGCCCGCCCGGACACGTCGACGCGCTGCAGGCGGCACGGGCGGCCGGGTGGACGCTCGGCATCGTCAGCAACGGCGGCACACGGCCGCAGTTGGAGAAGATCCGGCGGACCGGGCTGGGGCCGCTAGTCGACGGCTGGGTCATCTCCGAGGAGGCCGACTGCGTCAAACCGGATCCGCTGATCTTCGAGATAGCCGCCCAGCGGTGCGGCGTCGCGCCCACCGGGACGTGGGCCGCGCACACCTGGATGGTCGGGGACCACGCGCCCGCGGACATCGCCGGCGCCGAACTGGCCGGCCTGCGCAGCGTCTGGCTGCACCACGGCCGGCCCTGGGCCGAGAGCGGCTACCGGCCGACGCTGAAGGCGGCCGGCCTGCCGGAGGCCGTCGGTCAGGTGCTCGCCGCACGCGGCGCGCCGTCGGCCCGGCCGGGTCTGCGCGCGGGCGGGCCGGTCCAGCGGCGGTCCACCGGGGTGCCGGTGCGCGCGGGGGCGCTCCTCGGCGCGCGGACCGGCGCACGGCCGACGGAATCCGCCCCTGACGGCCCGTTCGCGCCTGCTGCCGTGAACGCCGGAACGGTCAGTGCCCCCGGTGGTTCGATGGCGGGGTCGGATGTCCGAAACCGCACCGGCGAGTTTGCCGTGGTCGCCGACAGCCGTCCTGGCCTGGTCCCGGGCGCGGGCCCGGCGACGGACCCGGGGGCGAGCGTGCTGCGCCCCGTCGCGGTGGCGCACCCAACGGCCGTCCGTACGACGGCGGATGGGGCGGGGCCCGCGCGGACCACGTTCGCCGTGGCGCCGGCGGCGGCCGCCCCGTAGCACCCCGCTTGAACGTGCCACCTCGCACACCCCGCCCCACACACGCACCGCACGCCCTTCACGCACCCCGCCGCACCGCACCCCACCGCAACTGGTGCCCCGCACCGCAGCCAGAGACGACCCCGCCGCGGGGCGGCCCGGCCGTCAGCCGTGCGCGGAGGTCCGGGTCCACCAGCAGGTGCGGGCCTGCGCGGTGAACCCGAGCTTGCGGTAGAGCGGTTCGCCGAGCGAGGTGGCGACCAGAGTGGCCGGGCGGTCGGGGTGCGCGTGGGCCAGGGCGGTCTGGAGTACGGCGCGGGCCACGCCCTGGCCGCGCCGGTCGGGCAGGGTGGCGACCCAGTACACCCCGGTGGCCTGGCCGTCGTCGTAGGTGAGGCAGGTACCGGCGGTGGCGCCGTCGACGCGGCCCAGCCAGGCCCGGAGCCCGGGTTCGCGCAGGAGCTGTTCCGGGAGCGCTTCGCCACGGGTCCAGGGCTGCCGGGCGGGCAGCGGGAAGCCGTCCACGATCGCACGCTCGACCTGCGCGAAAGCATCGCCGTCCAGCGCCTCATCGACCGTCAGGGAGCCGCCGCCGTGCGCCTCCGAGAGCGAGGGGAGGACGGCCGGGACGCCGTCGACCGGGCCGGGTTCACGGGTCATCACCGGCATGACCGGCATCCGGGTGGCGCCGAACCGGGTCAGGTCGAGTGCGCCGTACGGGTCCTCCAGGGTGAAGCAGATGGTCTCCCACTCCTTCAGGAGGTCCTCCAACTCCCCTTCCACCAGCGCTGGTTCGACGTACGGACTGGTGACCACGAAGCGGTGCGAGTCTTCCGGGGTGCGGGCGCAGCGGACCGCCGTCAGGCCCGGGCGAGTGCGGAACCGCCAGCCGTGCACGCGGGCTTGGGCGAGCCAGAAGGCGGCGGCGTTGTCGTTGGCCTGTTCGAGCCGGCTGTTGGTGTTCACGGCAGGACGGTAACCCGGAGGTCGCGCCCCGGTTCCGCCGCCCCGGCCCTGGCCGGATGAAGCCTGGGAGGCGCACGAGCTCATTTCGTGCGCCCTCTCGTGCACCGCCGATTTTCGGTCAATTTCGCGCCGATCCCTCCCGCTTGGGCAAATCCGCAGCCCAGACCCGCCGACCGGGCGCGCGCGGGCCGGACGCCCCAGGACCGGCCCCGCGACAACCAGCCACCGTTGCACCGGCCCTCTTCCCAGAAGGGTCGACGGGTGCCACGCTTCGTGATCGAATGCATCACGCCAAATTGCCATGTCGACATAGCGTCGGATGGTGAACTTGTCACAACGGCAATGGTCCACCCGATAGATTTCGATCTTGGCGAGCAGTAGTGCCGCACCACCCACACCACACCACCGAGGGGGCTTGAGCGCCTTGAGCAGGGTGAGCAGGAGCGACGCGGGTCCTGACAGCGGCCAGGCGGCGGCCGGTATCGCGGCTCGGTCCGCGAGAAGCACCGGCACCTCCGCGACCGCCGCCACCACCCGCAACTCCGGCACCCCGGGCGCCGTCTCGCACTCCTCGTACCCCACAGTGCCTTCCCCCGGCATCGCCGCCACGGGCACCTCGGCGGCGGCCGCAGAGCACGGCGGAGCGGCACACGGCGGGCAGGCGTACGGCGGTCCCGCGTACGGCGGGTCGGCACACGTCGGAGCAGTGCATGGCGGGTCGGCACACGGCGGCCAGCAGGCGCACTCCGGACAGGTCGTCAGCCGAGGCACCGTCAGCCCGGCGCAGGCCTACGGCGCCGACTTCCCGACCTATCCCGGCTACCCGGGGGCGGGCGGAACGATCGGCGCGAATGGCGCGATCGGCGCGAACGGCGCCCCTGGCCTGAACGGCGCCCCCACCGGCTCCCTGGGCGGCCCCCTCGCCGGCCTCCCCCTGGGCTCCCCCGGCCACGGCCCGCTGGGCCACGGCGGGCCGGGCGCGAACGGCTCGTCGACCCCGATGACGGTCTCCGCCCCGCGCAAGCTCTCCGGCCGCCGACGCCGGGAGACCGTCGCGGTGCTGATCTTCGGCGGCGCCCCGATCTTCGAGAGCTCGATCCCGCTGTCCGTCTTCGGCGTCGACCGCCAGGACGCCGGGGTACCGCGCTACCGGCTGCTGGTCTGCGCCGGCGAGGACGGCCCGCTCGCCACCACCGGCGGCCTCACCCTCTCCGCTCCGTACGGCCTGGAGGCCCTCGCCCGGGCCGGCACGATCGTCGTACCGGCCTGGCGCTCGATCTCGCAGCCCCCGCCGGTCGAGGCGATCACCGCCCTGCGCAAGGCCCACCACGAGGGCGCGCGGATCATCGGGCTCTGCACCGGCGCCTTCGTCCTGGCCGCCGCCGGCCTGCTCGACGGCCGCCCGGCGACCACCCACTGGATGTACGCGCCGACGCTGGCCAAGCGCTACCCCCGGGTGCACGTGGACCCGCGCGAGCTCTTCGTCGACGACGGCGACGTGCTCACCTCGGCCGGCACCGCCGCTGGCATCGACCTGTGCCTGCACGTGGTGCGCAGCGACCACGGCGCCGAGGCGGCCAACGCGCTGGCCCGTCGCCTGGTGGTCCCGAGCCGTCGCAGCGGCGGCGGACAGGCCCAGTACATCGACCAGTCTTTACCTGAGGAGATCGGCAACGACCCGCTGGCCGAGGTGGTCACCTGGGCGCTGGAGAACCTCAACCAGCAGTTCGACGTCGAGGTGCTGGCGGCACGCGCGTACATGAGCCGACGCACCTTCGACCGGCGGTTCCGCACGCTCACCGGCAGCGCGCCGCTGCAGTGGCTGATCACCCAGCGGGTGCTCCAGGCGCAGCGGCTGCTGGAGACCTCGGAGCTGTCGGTGGACGACGTCGCCCGCCGGTGCGGGTTCCGTTCGCCGGTGGCGCTGCGCGGGCACTTCCGCCGCCAGCTCGGGGTCTCGCCGGCCGCGTACCGGACCAGCTACCGGGCGCGCCGGCCCGGGCCGCAGTCGGCGGTGCCGACCGGTCCGCACGGCAGCGACCTGCGGCTGCCCGGCGCCCTGCCGCACGCCGCGGCCACGGCCGGGTCGGCAGCGGGCGCGGCGCTGTTCGGCGGGGCACACGGCAGCCAGCACGGCGCGCAGCCCGCGTACCCGTTCCCGGCCGGGAACGGCGCACCGGCGCAGGTCGGCCCGCACGGCCAGCCGCTGCCGCACGGCGCGTCGCCGGCCGCGGCGGGGCAGCCGGGCCCGCACGGCCAGCCCGGCCCGTTCGGTCCGGGGCAGGCCGGGACGCCGGCCGACCGGGCCTTCCACGCCCGGGCCGGGCAGCCGTACCCGCACCAGCAGGCCGCGCAGCAGCCGCACCCCGGGCAGCAGGGTGCGGGGCGAGGTCCGGTGCGGTCGCCGCTGGTGCCGCCGCAGGCCGGGTCGGGGGCGGGGCGTCCGCCGCGCACCGCGGAGCACGCGGCGGCGGAGGACGGCCACCCCCAGCCGGGGGCGCGCGGCCAGGGGCAGGGGCACCGCAGTGCGGTCGAACGGCCCGCGGACGAGCCGGGTGCCGCGGCGGGCTCCGCCCGCGGTCACGGCGCGGCGACCGGCCGGGTGCCGGCCCCCGCCCCCGCCGGGCAGCCGGCGACCGGGGCGGGCGAGCTCCGGGGCCGGCAGGCGCGGGTGCCGCAGGCCCGTCCGCAGGGCGGCCGGGCGGCGGCGGCCGACGGTGCCCGGGCGGCGCGCGAGGCCCGTCCGACTCGGGACGGCCACGCGGTCCGGACCGGGCGGGAGGGCGAGCGGCCGGACGGCCACGGCCCGCACGGCGGCGCGGAGGAGCACCAGGCCGAGGGCTGTGCCCCGGAGCCCCGCTCGGCTCCGCCGGTCCCCGCGGCGCGTGATCGCGCCGTAGGGTGAGTTGTGTGAATGACCGTTTGGTATGGATCGACTGTGAAATGACCGGCCTCCACCTCGACCAGGACGCCCTGGTCGAGGTCGCGGCACTGGTGACGGACTCCGAGCTCAACATCCTCGGCGAGGGTGTGGACGTCATCATCCGCCCGCCGGCGGAGGCGCTGGCGGGCATGCCCGAGGTGGTGCGCGCGATGCACACCTCCTCCGGCCTGCTGGAGGAGCTGGAGCAGGGTGTGACGCTGGCCGAGGCGGAGGCGCGGGTGCTCGCGTACATCCGCGAGCACGTGCCGGAGGCCGGCCGGACGCCGCTGTGCGGGAACTCGGTGGCCACCGACCGCGGCTTCCTCGCCCGGGACATGCCGGCCCTGGAGAAGCACCTGCACTACCGGATCGTGGACGTCTCCTCGATCAAGGAGCTGGCCCGCCGCTGGTACCCGAAGGCGTACTACAACAGCCCGCAGAAGGGCGGCAACCACCGGGCGCTGGCCGACATCCGCGAGAGCATCGACGAACTGCGGTACTACCGCGAGGCGGTGTTCGTCCCGCAGCCCGGACCGGACACCGACACCGCGCGCGCCATCGCCGAGAAGTACCAGGCCCCGGAGGGCTGACCCGAGGAGCCCGGGGGAGGTGCCCGCGTTCGCCCGGACGAAAGCCTGGCGCGAGCACCCTCTCGGATCCTGTAGAGTTCTTCCTGTCGGAACGGGAACGCGGAAGCGGAAACGGGCCGGACAGATGGTGGGTGTAGCTCAGTTGGTAGAGCACCTGGTTGTGGTCCAGGTGGCCGCGGGTTCAAGTCCCGTCACTCACCCCAGAGCCTGAGGGGCCGATCTCTTCGAGAGATCGGCCCCTCAGGCGTTTTCGCGTTCCCTCAACTCTCCACCGCGGTTCGGGTTTTCCCGGCGCAGGCCTGCCGCCAGAAGCTACTGGCTAGTAACATTCCTGCCATGACCACACCTTCGATCGGCCAGCTGCTCGACTCCACCGTGCCGATGGCGCACACCCTCAAGCTGGAGTACCTGGAGACCACCCCGGACCGCGCCGTGCTGCGGCTGCCCGACCAGCCCGCGTACCACAACCACGTCGGCGGACCGCACGCCGGCGCGATGTTCACCCTCGCCGAGTCCGCCAGCGGCTGCATCGTGCTCGCCGCCTTCGGCGACCAGCTCTCCCGGGCCGTGCCGCTCGCGGTGAACGCCGAGATCGCCTACAAGAAGCTCGCCATGGGCGAGGTCACCGCCACCGCCGTCCTCGGCCGCCCCGCCGCCGAGGTCGTCGCCGAGCTGGACGCCGGCGGCCGCCCGGAGTTCCCGGTCACCGTCGAGATCACCCGCGCCGACGGCGCCGTCACCGGCGTGATGACCGTCACCTGGACCCTGCGCCCCAACTCCTGACCGCGCCACGGCCGGTGGCCCCGGGCAACCCGGCCCGGGGCCACCCGTGCGATGACTGTCCGTGACGGCGGGCGTGACCTCACGACCCGTCCGCTCGTTCTCAACTCACATGCGAGCCAATCACGCGACCAAGCCCCAGGAACCCGCCCCCCGCGGCGTCGGCGTACGGCGCGCGATCGGCCGGTGGCTGCCCCGCGTCCTCGCCGCCGGTGGCGCCCTCCTCGCCCAACTCGGGGGCTTCGGCGCGCAGGCCGCCTGCGCCGACCCGCTGCCGGACCAGACCCGGCCCGCCGTCCGCCGCACCCTGGCCGGCGGGCCCGCGCCCGGCCGGCTCGCCCAGGCCGGGCGGCCCGCGTACGACGGTCCGTCGGCCGAGCGGTCCGACGACCCCGGGCGCCCGGCGGCCGAGGAGGCCGAGCGCCCCTCCCCCGGGCTCGTCGGGGAACTGACCGGCGCCGTCCCCGACGCCGGGATCGACGGCGCCACCGGCACGGTCGGCAGCGTCTTCCAGGACCGGATCCGAGCCGGCGGACTCCCCCTGCCCGGGCAACGGGCCGCCGTCCCCGACGCCTTCGCGATCGCCTCCGGCCTGCCCGACACCGTCCCCGCCCAGGGCCGCCCCGCCGAGACCCGCGCCTCCCGGGAGGGCGGGCCCGCCGAACTGCCCGCCACCGCACGGCCCGGCGCCACCGGAGTCCGCTCCGCCGCACCGGCCGCCACCGCCCGCCCGTCCGGGGCGGCCGGTGCGCCCCCGGTCCAGGAGGCCACCGCCCCGGACGGGCGGAGCGCGGCCGGACCCGCCACGAGCCGTGACCGGACGGGCGCCACCACCGCCCTGCCGGTCGGGCCCGGCGCACCCGCCCAGCCGTCCGAAACCCTCGCGCTCGCCGACACCGCCACGGTGACGGCCGTGGGCGACGGTTCCGCCACCGCGACCGCCGTCCTCGCGCCGATCGCCGCCGGGCTGCTGCTGACCGGCGCGGCCATGTGCAAGCACCGCGGCCTACCGCGCGGGCACTGACCGGACTCACGCTCCTGGCGACGGTTCCAGCGCCGGCCGCGGACGTTCACGCCCGGGGGCAGCCCCTCGGGGTGGTCAGCGGAAGACGCCCGGGGGCGGGGCCGGGGAGGGGGCGGCGGTGGCGTCCGTGGCGGGGACGGCCCCGGCGGCGAACGCGGTGAGGGCGGAGCCGTGTTCGACCCGGCCGAGGGCGGCGTCGGAGGCGACGCGGCGGGTGAGGTCGGCGATCGGGAGGGGTGCGTGGGCGCCGGCGAGGACGAGGTTGCCGAAGCGCTTGCCGCGCAGGACGGCGGGGTCGGCGACCAGGCACAGTTCGGGGAAGACCGCGCCGAGGGTGGCGATCTGGGAGCGGGCGAAGGGCAGCGCCGAGCCGTCTGCGATGTTGGCCGCGTACCAGCCGCCGGGGGCGAGGGCGCGGGCGGCGAGGGCGGTGAACTCGACGGTGGTGCAGTGGGCCGGGGTGCGGGCGCCGGAGAAGACGTCGGTGATGACCAGGTCGACGCTGCCCTCGGGGGTGCGTTCGAGCACGCTGCGGGCGTCGGCACCGCGCACCTTGATCTGCCAGCCGCGCTCCAACGGCAGCTCGGTGCGGACGAGTTCGGTGAGCGCGGTGTCGATCTCGGCGACCTGCTGGCGGGAGCGGGGCCGGGTGGCCGCGACGTAACGGGCCAGGGTGAGGGCGCCGCCGCCGAGGTGCAGCACGGTGAGCGGGCGGCCGGACGGGGCGACCAGGTCGATCAGGTGGCCGAGCCGGCGCTGGTACTCGAAACCGAGGTGGGTGGGGTCGGCGAGGTCGACCATGGACTGCGGGGCGCCGTCGATCAGCAGCGACCAGGCCGCGGGGCGGTCCCGGTCGGGGCGCAGTTCGGCGAGGCCGGAGCCGACCGGACGGGTGAGCGGGCCCTGGGCGTGGGTGCGGCCGCCGGGGCCGGTGACGTCCGGCCCGGTGTCGCGCTCGGTGCCGCGGCCCGTGCCCCGGGCTGCTCTGCTGCTTCGTCCCATGACCGCCATTATCGCCGCCGGGCGGGGCGGCCTCGCTGGTCAGGGAGGTCAGGGAGATCAGGGAGGTCCGGGGGCATGCCAGGTGGATCCGGCCGGAGGGGCGGGCCAGGCTCGCGGGCCCGGCGGGATCCGCACGGCACGCCCGCTAGAACGGGCCGAGGCCGCCTGCGGTGAGCGTGCAGGCGGCCTCGCAGAGGGCGGAGCGGAGCACCCAGGCGTCGGTGGGGCGGGCGGCGCAGGCGGCGCCGGAGGGGGGCATCACCCACCGCGGGTCGGTGGCGGTCGGCAGCAGGGCGCCGGCGGTACAGGAGCTGCCTGGCAGGTGCCAGGTCTCGCTGGTGCCGACGGGGACGAGGAAGGTGACGGTGCTGCCGTTGCGGCTCTGCAGGACGGCCCCGCAGGCCCTGCGCAGCCGCAGGATGTCCACCGCTTCCAAGCCGTGCCGCAGGGCGACCGTCACGGTGTCGCAGCTGGTGACGAGGGTGTCCTGGTCCGGTCCGGGGCCGAGGCGGTGGCCGGGGTGCCGGCCGCCGCGGGGGGCGCGTCCGCCTTCGACCGGGCCCCGGCCGGGGATCCGGTCGTCGGCCGGGTCGGGGAGCAGGGCGGGGGCGGCGCCGGCGAGCACGCCGCCGGCGGCCGGTCGGTACTGCGACAGTCCGGTGGCCATCATGGGCCCTCCTGTACCTCGTCGGGTCAAAAGCGCCGCCGCCCGGGAGGTGGGGGCCGCGGGGACGGACGGCAGGCCGGGGCGACGGCCTGGGCTTCCACGTATCAGGACAACGCGGCGGACACCTCACAGGCCACGGGGCGCCTTACAGCAAGGCATGGCATTTCATGGCGGATAACCCGCAACCACGCCCGCTTTATACCGAATTGGGGGCACATCTCCCATAAACCGGCTGTGGTCGACCGGTCACGCCCGGTACTGTCGGTGGCGGGTCACGACGACCCCACCGGCCACACCGGGCCGTTCCCGCACCGTCGCGCACCACCGTGCCGACACCCGGACCGTACCCGCACTTCGCCCCCGCACCCGACACCCGCGCACCTCCGGCGCCGCCGGCCGCGCACCCGCACCACCACCCTCCGCACGACCACGGAGCGCACCATGGCAGCCACCCCACCGGCCGAGCCGAACCGCCCGTCACCCAACGCCGTGATGCGCGCACTGCGCGGCAACCGCTCACCCGGCGAGTTCGCCATGGCCGTGCGCCGGGCGGCCCGGGAGATCGGGGAGCACGTGTCCTGCGACGCCCGCTACGTCGGGCGGGTCGAATCCGGCGAGATCCGCTGCCCCAACTACGCCTACGAGCGGGTCTTCCGGCACATGTGGCCGGACCGCGCGCTCACCGAACTCGGCTTCTCCCCCCGGACCGCCGTCCGCCGCCGCCCCGCGGTCGGCGGCGGCGGGGGGGGGCCCCACCCCCCCCCCCCCCCACCCCCGGAG
>NZ_JBHWIO010000002.1:170045-178602 GCF_042732075.1 Kitasatospora sp. NPDC059812 | reverse complement strand
CGCATAGTGATGTGTTTGTGTGTTTGGGGGTCTGTTTTTTTTATTTTTGTGTCGGTGTTTTGCCCCCGGGCCCGGCGTACCGGCGGCGCGGGGGGGTCGGGCGCGGCGGGAGGGCCCAAGCCCCCCCGCTCCACCCACCGTTCCCGCCCCCGCCCGCCCCGCGCTCACCGCTCTCCACTCAACTCCCGTACGCTGCCTCGCCGTACGCGGATCCAGCCGCTCCGAACAGGCCCCCGTGGCCGAGGGCCGTCGCGGCGCCCCGGGGGCCTGATGGATCGCCCTATCTCGACGAGGAGAACGACGACGTGCGTCGCCGTACGTTCCTGGCCGGCGGCCCGACCGCGCTGGCCACCGTGATCGGCATCGACCGGCCGACCGTGGCCGCCGCCGCGGCCACCGGCGGTGCCGCCGCCGACCCCGCCGCGCCGGTGCTGTTCGAGCCCGGCCCCGGCGCCTTCGTGCCCGGCCGCCCCGGGCCGGTACCGCCACCCCGCAGGGTCGGCGCCGCCGAGGTGCTCGGCGTCGAGCAGGCCGTCCGGGAGATCCGGCTGGCCGACGACGCGCACGGCGGCGACACCCTGTTCGAACGCGCCGGGCAGTCGCTGCGCACCGCCTACCTGCTGCTCAACGAGGGCGAGTACAGCGCGGAGACCGAACGCCGACTCCAGGCCGGGGCCGGCGAACTCGCCATCTCGGTGGGCTGGTTGGCGCACGACTCGAACCGGCTGGCGGACGCCCGCTCGCTCTACGCCGAGGCGCTCGCCACCGCCCGCATGGCCGGCGACGCCGCACTGGAGGCGCACGTGTTCTGCAACAGCGCCTTCCTCGCCCGGGACGCCGGCCGCCCCCGCGAGGCGCTGCGCGCCGCCCAGGCCGGGCAGGTCGCCGCCCGCCAGCTGGACTCCGCCCGGCTGCTCGCGCTGCTGGCCATGCGGGAGGCCGGCGGCTGGGCGCTGCTGCAGGACCGCGCCGCCTGCGAACGCGCGCTCGCCCGGGCGTACACGCTGTTCGACCGCGGCCGCGCCGAGGGGGATCCGGAGTGGATGTCCTTCTTCGGCGAGGCGGAGATCGCCGGCCTGCAGTCGCAGTGCTGGTCCGCACTCGGCGACTGGGACCGCGCCAGCGAGCAGGCCGGACTGGCCATAGCGCTGCAGAAGCCGCACTTCGTCCGCAACCGGGTGCTGTACACCGCCGAGCTGGCCCACGACCGGCTCGGCCGGGGCGACTTGGCGGGTGCGGCGCACCACGGTTCGGCCGCCGTGGCGCTGTTCGGCGAGGTCCGCTCGGCCCGGATCCGGAGCATGCTGGCGGACACCGCCGAACGGCTGCGCCCGCACGCCGCCGTGACCGAGGTGCGCCACTTCCTGACCGGGTACGACCAGGCGGCGGCCGCCTGAGACGCGACTCCTGACAGTACGTCAGTGACCGGCGGCCAGGCCCTCCAGGTGGGAGAGGTCGTTCCAGACCTCCACGGCCGGCGCGCCGTACTCCCAGGAGAGCACGCAGAGCGCGGCGGTGCCGAGCTTGAAGCGCTGGGCGAACTCGGGCGGCAGGCCCAGCCAGCGCGCGGTCAGGATGCGCAGCAGGTGGCCGTGCGCGAACAGGACGACGTCCCGGTCCGCGCAGTGCATGACGGTGGTGTCCGGCTCGGGGACGCCGTGCTCCTCGTTGAGGCCGGCGAGGAAGGCGTCCACCCGGGCGGCCACCTCGGAGAGCTTCTCGCCGCCGGGCACGCCGTCGCGCCAGATCAGCCAGCCGGGGTGGTCGGTGGCACGGATGTCCGCGCCGGTGCGGCCCTCGTACTGGCCGTAGTCCCACTCCAGGAGCTCCGGGCGCTCCACCGCCCGGTCGCCGAAGCCGGCCAGGGCGCAGGTCTCCTTGGCGCGGCCGAGCGGGCTGGTGTAGACGAGCGCGTCCGGCAGCCCGTTCCAGGGGGCCTTGGCGAGGCGGGCGCCGAGCGCCCGGGCCATCGCCCGGCCCTCCTCGGTCAGCGGGATGTCGGTGCGGCCGGTGTGGCGGCCGGTGGCCGACCATTCGGTCTCGCCGTGGCGGACCAGCACGATTCGGGCGGGCATGGCAGGCTCCTCGCAGCGGGGTGGCGGCAACGGTCGGTCTCACCCTTGAGCACCGGGTTCCATGATCCCTCACCCGGACGGCGGGCACGATCGCGGGCCGGTCCGAAACGCTCCGGAGGCGGCTCCGGATCGAAACGGTCCGGAGGCGGCGCCGGTCCGAAACGGTCTCGGCACCCGGGCCGACCGGGGCGCGAGGTGTCCCCCATCCGGCACGCACGCGCGGTTCAGGCCGGAACAGGCCGGTCCGCACCGCATTGTCGGACCCGGGTGCGACACTGGGCCGCACCATGAACGTCTCGACGAACGTCCCGTCCACCGGGCACGCTGAGCCGCTCGCCCAGCGGCTCGCCGAACTGCGCGGTCCCGCGCCGCAGCGCAGCCTGAACGCCCGTTCCCTCGCCGCGCTCGCCGCCAATCCGGGCTGCCACCGCCGCGCCGTGCTCGACGCTGCGGGGGTGGACAAGTCGACGCTGGCCGCCCGGCTCGGCCGCCCCGCGCCCTTCGGGCAGTCCCCGTTCGCGATCGCCCGCGGCGTGATCTTCGAGTCCCGGCTGAAGGCGGACGACTACGCCGCGCTGCTGGAGCCGCTGCGCGGCCACCTCGGCGTCCCGGCGGACGGCGGCACCCCCTTGCAGGTGCCGGATCTGCTGCACCGCTCCGGGCCCGCCGTCCGGGCCGACCGGACGGTCGAGGCGCTGGCCCGGGCCGCCGCCGACCCGGACGCCTGGACGCTGCTGGACCACCCGATGCTGCGCCTGGACGTGGCCGGCGGCACCGCCTACCTGGAGCCGGACGCGGTCGTGGTGCACGGCGGCCGGTGCACGGTGGTCGAGATCAAGTCCTTCCCGGTGCTGGACGGCGGCGCGGACCCGGCCAAGGTCGGCGCCGCCGCCCGCCAGGCCGCCGTGTACGTGCTGGCGCTCCAGCGGACCGCCGCCGCACTGGCCGGCCACCCGCTCGCCGACGACCCGTACACCGAGCAGCGGCTGCCCGGCAGCCCCCGGTCGAGCGTGCTGCTGGTCTGCCCGAAGGACTTCGGCAACCGGCCGACGGCCGTCGCCGTCGACGTCCGGCGCGAGCTCGCCACCACCCGCCGCCAGCTGAGCCGGATGACCGGCATCGACCGGCTGCTGGCGGAGCTGCCGGCGGGCGCCGACTTCGACCTGGCGGCCGACGAGGAGGGCGTGCCGGCCCGCTCCGCCGAGGAGCTGACCGCCGCGGTCGAGGCGGTGCCCGCCGCGTACGGCCCGGACTGCCTCTCCACCTGCGAGCTCGGTTTCCACTGCCGCGCCCAGGCCCGCTGCGGCGACCGGGTCGAGCAGCTCGGCCGGGGCGTGCGCGGCGAACTGGGCAGCATCCGGACGGTGACGCGGGCCCTGGCCGCCGCCGAAGCCGGCATCAGCCTGGACACTGACAGCGCCGACGTGGACAAGGACGTGGACGTGGACGAGGCCGCCGAACGGCTGGCCTACGCGGCCGCGCTGCGCGCCGAGGCACTGGGCAAGGCCCCGACGGCGGGTCACGCATGAGCGGGCGCAGCGCGGCCCTGCGCGAACGCGGCGGGCCCGAAGCGGGGGCGGGCGCATGAGCCTGCTGACCACCCTCGCCCGGCTGGAGGCCGTCCGCAGCGGGCGGGCCGAGCCGCTGGCCACCGTCCGGCACCGGCACCTGTCCGACCGCCCGATGGTGGTCGTGCCGCTGACGGCCGCCGGTGAGGCCGGCGCGCCGCTGGCGGTGCTGCTGGGCACCGACCGGGACGCGCCCCGGCTGCACCTGGTGCCGCAGCCGCTCAACCGCACCCTGCGGTTCGACTTCCTGGCCGAGCTGGCCGCCGACCTGCTGCCGTACCTGGAGTCCTTCGCCGAGGACGTGGAGCAGATCGAGGGCTCCGAGAAGGACCCGGAGACCGGCGAGAAGACCCAGGTGTTCCGCGAGCTGTGCGCCGACGCGCCGCAGCTGATCGTGCCGAACGGCGCGGGCGTGCGGCACCTGGCCCTGCTCGGCCGCTCCACCCGGTTCCGCCGCACGGTCGAGGACGACGAGCCGGGGCCGTACCCCGCGCCGGTGCGGGTGCCGCTGCTCGGCCGCTGGCTGACCCACCTCACCGACCGCGCCCAGGTGCCCGGCACCAGCCTGCTGCTGCCGATGACCGGTTTGCTGGCCCGGCACTGGGCCACCGGCCAGAGCCACCTGGAGGACCAGCACCTGGCCGCCCACCTGGCCTGGCACGCCCCGCCGGGCGGCCTGACCGGTGCCGAGGCGGCCGAGCGCGCCGAGTCCGCCCGGGACGACCGGGGGCAGTTGCTGCACCCGCCGGCCGGCCCGGCCACCGATCCGCGCTTCGACGAGTTCGTGCTCGCCCCGGCGATCGCCCGCTACGACACCGCCACGGCCGCCCTTCAGCACAGCGCCGAGCAGCGCGACGAGGCCGCCGCCGAGCGCGCCCGGGCGGCCGTCCGGGCGGCGGTCGAGCAGTTGCGCGAGGTGCTGGCGGCCGTGCTGCTGCCCACCTGGCGGGACGTCTGGCGCGGTCTGGACCTGTTGCGCGGGCTGCCGCCCGCCGGGCACCTGGCGGAGCGCTGGACCGGCGACCGCTGGTCCTACACCGGCCACCGGGACCGGCTGGCGGCCGGCGAGCCGCCGCAGCCGCGGCAGGACGACGCCGTCACGGCCGCCCGCAAGCTCGCCCAGCGCGAGCGCGAGCAGACCCGGCTGGACGTCCAGGAGGCGCTGGACGATCCGCTGGCGATGGCCGAACACCGGCTGTCCGGCGAGGCGTTCAGCGGCGTGGTGACCGAGGTGGTGCCGGACTACGACACCACCGGCCGCTCCCCCAAGCCGCGCCCGCTGATCACCCTGCGCACCGCCGACCGCCCGCACGCGGATCTCGGGCGGGAGGCGCACCGGGTGTGGGGGTCCCCCCAGCCGGAGGCCGGCGGCGGCCGGTCCCCGCAGAAGGCGGAGATCGCGGCGGTCGACCCGGCCGGGGGCACCATCACCCTGCGCCTGCTGTCCGGCATGGGGCGCAGGAAGGAGCCCGAGCCGGGCAGTCTGCCCGAGCCCGGCGATCCGGTCACCTTCACCCTGTTCGAGCTGACGGTCCGCCAGTCCGCGCCGCTGCCAGAGCCGGACGACACCCCGTGGACGCACGGCGGCCCGCCCGGCGCCGCCCCCGTACCCGCCCCGTCCGTCTCCGAGGAGTGGGAATGATGGCCGAGTTGAGCGCCGAGCAGGCACCGGGCGCGGCCGCCGACGCCGCCGTGGACCGGATCCTGGCCGCGACCGTCCACCCGGCGGCCGGCGCCCCGCGCGGCGTGGTGGTCGATTCCCCGCCCGGCGCCGGGAAGTCGACGCTGGTGGTGCGGGCGGCCCGGGAGCTGGTCGAGGCCGGCGAGCGGCTGATGATCGTCGCCCAGACCAACGGCCAGGTGGACGACCTGGTCGGCCGACTCGCCGAGAAGGCGCCGGACCTGACGATCGGCCGGCTGCACGCCGCCGACGCCCGGCCCGGCCCGGAGGTGCTGAAGCACGCCAACGTCACGCCCTCCGACAAGGTCGCCGAGCTGGTCGAGCACGACGTGGTGGTCTCCACCTCGGCGAAGTGGCAGTGGGTGCGGGCCGAGGCGCCGTGGCGGCACGCGATCGTCGACGAGGCGTACCAGATGCGTTCGGACGCCCTGCTCGCGGTGGCCCGGCTGTTCGAACGGGCGCTGTTCGTCGGCGATCCGGGCCAGCTGGACCCGTTCACCGTGGTCGGCACCGAGCAGTGGGCGGGCCTGTCGTACGACCCGTCGAGCAGCGCCGTGGTCACCATGCTGGCGCACAACCCGCAGATCGAGCCGCACCGGCTGCCGGTCTCCTGGCGGCTGCCGGCCAGCGCGGCGCCGCTGATCTCGCGGGCGTTCTACCCGTACACGCCGTTCCGCTCCGGCACCGGCCCGGACGACCGCCGGCTGACCGCCGCCGTCCGGCCGGACGGCGGCGCGCTGGACGCCGCGATCGACCGGGCCGCCGAGCACGGCTGGGCGCTGCTGGAGCTGCCCGCCCGGCACACCGTGCGGACCGATCCGCAGGCGGTGGCGGCTGTCGCGGCCGTCGTCCGGCGGTTGCTGGAGCGCGGACTGACCGCCCGCTCCGAACAGGGCGAGGCCTCCCTCACCGCGGATCGGATCGCGGTCGGCACCGCCCACCGGGACCAGGCCGCGGCCGTCCGCGCGGCCCTGCTCAAGGTGGGCGTCCCGGTGGACCAGGCGGCCGGCCCGGCCGTCACGGTGGACACCGCCAACCGGTTGCAGGGCCGCGAGTACGACGTCACGGTGGTGCTGCACCCGCTCTCCGGACGGCCCGACGCGACGGCCTTCCACCTGGAGACCGGCCGGCTGTGCGTGCTCGCCTCCCGGCACCGGCACGCCTGCATCGTGGTGGCCCGGGCCGGGATCGGCGAGCTGCTGGACGAGCACCCGTCCACCGAGCCGGTCCAGCTGGGCGTCCCGGTCGCCTTCCCGGACGGCTGGGAGGCCAACCATCAGGTGCTGCACCACCTGAGCGACCACCGGGTGCGGCTGGGCTGAGCGGCCGGGCGGGCGGATCAGGCCTTGGTCTCGGTCTCGGTCTCGGTCTCGCAGGCGGCGTAGGCCTGGACGGTCCCGTGCCCGGCCCGCACCGCCCAGGTGCTCGGGTCGTCGGGGTTCGGCGCGTTGACCAGGACGGCGTCGCCGGAGCCGGCGGGCCGGAAGGCGTAGCCGCCCCCGGTGAGGTGGGAGCCCTCGGGGCAGGTCGCCGTCGACCAGCCGCCCGGGCCGCTCCACGGCCCGGTCACCACGGTGGTCGTCTCGGCGGCCCCGGCCACAGGTGCCGCGGCCGATCCGAGGGCCGGGGTGATCAGCAGGAGTCCGGCCGCGAGGCCCTTGCGTACGGGCATGGGTTCTCCCTGGGGTGGTGGATCGCTGGGACACCCGGGACAACGACGGCCCCGACGCCCCGACGCCGCCGCACGCGCCCGACCACCCGAAGGAGTAGCGCGACCCCGGCGCGTACGGGGGAATAGCGCCCGCACGCGCACCGTTCCGTTACCGGCCGCCGCCGCGCGACAATGGACGGCGGCCACGGCCGTGCGGCGCGGCCCGGAGCAGCCGCCGCCCACCCTCACCGAGACCCGGAGGTGTCCGTCCATGCCCGACTCCCACACGAAGGCGTCCGACCACGGCGGTCAGGCCGACCCCGCGCGGCGTCTGCGTCCGGTGCAGCTGCTGTTCGAGCCGCAGTCCGCCGAGCCGGAGCCGGAACGATTCTTCGATCTGGAGTCGATCGACGACCCCACGGAGCTGCTGCGCCGCTCCACCGAGCTGGCCCTGGCCTTCCGGACGGCCGCCGAGCGGGCCACCGACTTCCAGGCGGTCGCCGCCGCGCAGCTGGCGGACCCGCGCCGCTTCGACGCGCTGTCCGACGCCGAGATCGCGCAGCGGGCGGACTGGACCCCCGACTACGCGGCCAAGATGATCGAGTACGGCCGCGGGCTGCTCCAGCCCCGCCGCCACGAGGACTGAGCGCCGCCGGGCACAAGGCGCCGGAGCGCCAGGCACCCGCTGCTCCGGCGCCCCGGCATCCGCCGCTGGCATATGCGCGAGCGGGGAAGGGTACGCCGTTCCCCGTCGTCCTGTCCGGCAAACCGTGCTTTCCCTCCCGTCCGGCCCCCGGACGGCACAGGCTGCTGTCCGTGGACATCTGGACGTATCAGTCGGTGGAGTACGTCACCGTGGCCGGCGAGGCCTGGCTCGCCTCCGCCAGCGAGTACCCGCGCAGCATGCGCGCCCTCTGGGAGGCCCGGCCGTGGGCGCCCTCGGTGCTGCCCTGCGGGCGCGCCTTCGACGTGATCAGCATGCCGTCGCTGTTCGGCCGCCGGGTGCTGGACGAGCTGTGGGCCTCCGGGCCCGGCTGCGGGCCGGTCGCCTCATACCGGGGGCGGACGCTGCTGTTCGTCCAGCCCGGTGCGGGGCCCCGGCTGCGCCGGCTGCTGGCCTGGGAGGAGTGGGCCCGGGACGTGCCGCCCCTGCTGTGCCACGGCAAGGGCGACGCGGTGACCGTGCCACCGGTGCAGCGGATGGTGAACGGCCCGGACTCCCCCGGGCTGGGCTCCGGCCGGTGGATCGTCGCCCCGGAGGACCGGGAGCCGTGGCTGCCGGGCGCCTCGGTGGTGCTGTGGGCGTGCGTGCGGGCGGCCCGGGAGCCGGCCGCGGCCGTGCCGGCCGGCGCGGCGGCCGTGACCGGGGGGTGAACGGCGGACGGCCGGTATTCGATTTTGGCGCGGACCCCGGGCGCTGCTAAAGTCTTCTCTGTCAGCAGGCGCCGCTAGCTCAGTTGGTTAGAGCAGCTGACTCTTAATCAGCGGGTCCGGGGTTCGAGTCCCTGGCGGCGCACAGACAGGGGGGGGGGGGCGGGGGCCTAGGGAGGGCGGCGGGGGCGGGGGGCGGGGCCGCGCGGCG
>NZ_JBHWIO010000002.1:48245-170035 GCF_042732075.1 Kitasatospora sp. NPDC059812 | reverse complement strand
CGCTCGAACTGTTGTTTACAGCAGCTAAATATTAAAAGGCGGTTCCGGGGTACGGCTCCGGGGCGCCCAAGACACCGCCTCGTGGCCCCTTGCGAAAGCGAGGGGCCTCTCGGCGTTTCCCGCGCGAACCGCGAACCGCGAACCGCGAGCCGCGAACCGCGAACCGCGAGCCGGCGGACAAGGAAGCAGGACCGGGCCGCCCGCCGGAGCGGACGGCCCGACCGGGGCTCAGCGGCCGCGCAGCGCGCGGTAGCGGGCGACCAGCTCGGCGGTGGAGCTGTCCAGCTGTTCCGCGCCCTCGCCGGTCAGCAGCACCGGCTCGATCCGCTTGGCAAGCACCTTGCCCAGCTCGACGCCCCACTGGTCGAAGGAGTCGATGTTCCAGATCGCGCCCTGGACGAAGACCTTGTGCTCGTAAAGCGCGACCAGCTGGCCGAGCACCGAGGGGGTCAGCTCGGCGGCCAGGATGGTGCTGGTCGGGTGGTTGCCCTGGAAGGTCTTGTGCGGGACGAGTTCGGCGGGGACGCCCTCGGCCGCCACCTCCTCCGGGGTCTTGCCGAAGGCCAGCGCCTGGGTCTGGGCGAAGAAGTTGGCCAGCAGCAGGTCGTGCTGGGCGACCAGGCCCGGGAGCAGGTCGGCGACCGGCTTGGCGAAGCCGATGAAGTCGGCCGGGATCAGCTTGGTGCCCTGGTGCAGCAGCTGGTAGTAGGCGTGCTGGCCGTTGGTGCCGGGGGTGCCCCAGACCACCGGACCGGTCTGCCAGGTCACCGGCGAGCCGTCGCGGGTCACCGACTTGCCGTTGGACTCCATGTCCAGCTGCTGGAGGTAGGCGGTGAACTTCGACAGGTAGTGCGAGTAGGGCAGCACGGCGTGCGCCTGGGCGTCGAAGAACGCGCCGTACCAGACGCCGAGCAGGCCGAGCAGCAGCGGGACGTTCTGCTCCGGCGGCGCGGTGCGGAAGTGCTCGTCGACCAGGTGGAAGCCGTCCAGCATCTCGCGGAAGGCGTCCGGGCCGATGGCGATCATCAGCGAGAGGCCGATCGCCGAGTCGAAGGAGTAGCGGCCACCGACCCAGTCCCAGAACTCGAACATGTTGTCGGTGTCGATGCCGAAGTCCCGCACGCCCTCGGCGTTGGTGGACAGCGCGACGAAGTGCTTGGCCACCGCCTCGGTGCCGGCGCCCAGCCCGGTGAGCAGCCAGTCGCGGGCCGAGACCGCGTTGGTGATGGTCTCGATGGTGGTGAAGGTCTTCGAGGCGACGATGAACAGCGTCTCGGCCGGGTCGAGGTCGCGGACCGCCTCGTGCAGGTCGGCGCCGTCCACGTTGGAGACGAAGCGGACGTCGAGGTCGCGCTTGGCGAACGAGCGGAGCACCTCGTAGGCCATCGCGGGGCCGAGGTCGGAGCCGCCGATGCCGATGTTGACGACGGTGCGGATCGGCTTGCCGGTGTGGCCGCGCCACTCGCCGCCGCGGACCCGCTCGGCGAAGCCGGCCATCTTGTCGAGGACGGCGTGCACGGCGGGCACCACGTTCTCGCCGTCGACCTCGATCACGGCACCGCGCGGGGCGCGCAGCGCGGTGTGCAGGACGGCGCGGTGCTCGGTGTTGTTGATCTTCTCGCCGCGGAACATCGCGTCCCGCAGCTCGGCGACGCCGGTGGCCGCGGCGAGTTCGCGCAGCAGCTCCAGCGTCTCGTCGGTGACCAGGTGCTTGGCGTAGTCCACGTGCAGGTCGCCGACCTGGAGGGTGTAGCGGCGGCCGCGCTCCGGGTCGGCGGCGAACAGCTCGCGCAGGTGCGTCTCGCCCAGCGCGGCCCGGTGCTTGCCGAGGGCGGCCCACTGCGGGGTGCGGTCGAGCGGGGTGCGGGCGTCGGCACGGGTCTCCGACATCGGTGGTTCCTCGATTCATCTGGGTGCAGAAACCGGCAGGGCCAGGCGGTGAGGGTCTCGCGAGGTCGTGCGGGTACTGGTGGTACGCCGACTCCGTTGACGGCCTGCCCGGGCTCAGCCTATGCAACCGCGGAGCCGGTCGCGCACATTCCGCCCGGCGGGGCCGGACAGGCCGTCACTTGCGTTCCGAGCGCAGGTCCAGCCCCCGCAGCACCTGGTCGACCAGCTCCGGGTCGGCGCCGAGTTCGCTGCGGGCGGCGAGCATCTCGCGCCGGGAGGCGGCGATCATCTCCTGTTCGACCTCCCGGGCGGCCCGCCACTGGCTGAGCCGCAGCTTGGCCTCGGCGGCCTCCTCCTCGGCGTAGTTCTCCGGGCAGAGCCGGGCCAGCCGGTCGTGCTGACGGTCCCGCAGGCGGTCGGCGACCTCGGCGGGCAGGCGGTCCTGCTCCTCCAGTTCGCCCAGCCGCCTGAGCCCCGCCTTGGCGGCCCGCCACCAGAGCTGGCGCACGGCCTGCTCGTGCTTGTCCTGGTCGATGTCCAGTTCGAACCGCTTGGCCAGCCAGGGCAGGGTGAGGCCCTGCACCAGCAGGGTGAACAGCACCACGCTGAAGGCGATGAAGACCAGGCGGCCGCGCTCGGGGAACTCCTCGCCGGAGTGCAGGGTGAGCGGGATGGCGAGGGCCAGGGCGACGGTGGCCACGCCGCGCATGCCGGACCACCAGAGGATCACGCTCTCCTTCCAGCTGAACGGGGTGTCCTCGTCGTCGCCGCTGCGCAGCTTCTTCGACAGCCAGCCGGCCGGCAGCAGCCAGAGCAGCCGGACCACCACGACCACGCCGATGACCACGGCGGCGTCGCCGATGAAGCCGGTCCAGCCGCGGCCGGCCTCCTTGAGCACGGTGGCCAGCTCCAGGCCGATCAGGCCGAAGGCGACGCCGGTGATCAGGATCTCGACGACCTCCCAGAAGGCGTTGCCGACCAGCCGGAAGGAGACGGCGTCGGCGTCGGAGGCCCGCTCGGCGAGGTAGAGCGCGCAGACCACGACGGCGAGCACGCCGGAGCCGTGGATCTCCTCGGCGATGGCGTAGGCGGCGAAGGGCACCAGCAGGTTGAGCGCGACCTGCTGGGTCGGGTCGTCCAGGCGCTCGGCGAGTTTGGTGTTGACCCAGCCGAGGGCGATGCCGACGACCACGGCGAGCACCGCGGACAGGATGAAGCGCAGCACCGCGTGGCCGACCGAGAAGTCGCCGCTGACCACGGCCTCGATGGCCAGCGAGTAGACGACGATCGCGGTGACGTCGTTGAACAGGCCCTCGCTCTCCAGGATCGACACCAGGCGCCGGGGCAGGCCGACGCTGCCGGCCACCGCGACGGCGGCCACCGGGTCGGGCGGGGAGACCAGCGCGCCGACCGCGATCGCGGCGGCGACCGGCAGGGCGGGCAGCAGCCAGTGCACCGCCCCGGCCACCGCGGCCGTGGTGACCACCACCAGGGCGACGGCCAGCAGCAGGATCGAGCGGACGTTGGCCTTGAAGTAGCGCACCGAGGAGCGCCGGGCGACCGCGAAGATCAGCGGCGGCAGGACCAGCGGGAGGATCAGCTCGGGTTCGATGGTGACGTCCGGGATCTGCGGGACGAGCGCCATGACGATGCCGAGCAGGGTCATCAGGACCGGTTGCGGGACTCCGGTCTTGCGTGCGAGCGGCATGGTCACCACGGAGGCGAGCAGCACCAGGAAGAACAGGGGCAGCTGGCCCACGGAAACGTTCCTCTCGACAACGGACGGCTGAGCGCCGCCCAGGATAAATCTGACAATGCGCCCATCGGCGAAGACGCGCCGAACAGCGGGCCGAACATCGGGCCGAACAGTGGCTTGACCTCAAGTGGACTTCAGGTCCGAGGATCGGGGGCGGTCGAACAGTCAAGCAGTCGAATGTCGAACATTCGAGAGGGCGGGAGCAGACATGAAGGCGGTCACCGTGACGCGGTCCGGCGGTCCGGAGGTCCTGCGGGTCACCGAGGTGCCCGACCCGGAACCCGGGCCGGGCGAGGTACGGGTGCGGGTCTTCGCCGCCGGGGTGCAGCCTGTCGACCTCGCGATCCGGGAGGGCTTCCGCCCGCCGGGGGCCGTCGTCGAGCCGCCGTTCGTCCTCGGCAACGAGTTCGCCGGAGTGGTGGACCGGCTCGGACCGGACGGCTCCGGCTGGCAGGTCGGCGACGAGGTGCTGGGCTTCCGCTTCCTGGACAGCCAGGCCGAGCTCGTCACGGTGGACGCCGCCCAACTGGTGGCCAAGCCCGCCGGCATGCCCTGGGAGCAGGCCGGCTCGCTCTCCGCCTCCGGCCAGACCGCGCACCTGGCGCTCACCCTGCTCGCGGTCGGCCCAGGCGACACCGTGCTGGTGCACGGCGCCTCCGGCGGGGTCGGCACCGTCGCCGTCCAGCTCGCCCGGGCCTGGGGCGCCACCGTGATCGGCACCGCGAGCGAGCGCAACCACGACTACCTGCGCGACCTGGGCGCGATCCCGGTCGCGTACGGCGAGGGGCTGGTCGAGCGGGTCCGGGCGGTGGCGCCGCAGGGCGTGGACGCCGCCTTCGACGCCGCCGGGCGGGGCGCGCTGGCGGCCTCCGTCGAGCTGGTCGCCGACCGGAGCCGGATCGGCACCGTGGTCGACTACCCGGAGGCCGAGCGGCTGGGCGTACGGGGGCTGCGGGGGCCGCGCACGGCCGCGCGGCTGACCGAGCTGGTGCGGCTGTGGGAGGTGGGCGGGCTGCGGCTGGAGATCGCCGAGGCGCTGCCGCTGGAGCGGGCCGCCGAGGCCCACCGGCTGGTCGGCGCGGGGCACGTCCGGGGCAAGGTGGTCCTGGTGCCGTGACGCTGCGTGCGCGGCCGCCCGGGCCGATTGTGTGTTTCGGCTGCTGACCAGGTAATGTTCTCCGCGTCAGCAGGCGCCGCTAGCTCAGTTGGTTAGAGCAGCTGACTCTTAATCAGCGGGTCCGGGGTTCGAGTCCCTGGCGGCGCACAGACAGCCGGAAGGCCCTTCGCGAGAGCGAGGGGCCTTCCGGCGTTTCCGCGCTCCCCGCCGGCATCCCCACCGACGGTGGCAGGAAAGGTGGGAAACGGGTCATTGCTGCCACTGCGACCCGGTGACAGGCTGGTCGCATGAGAGCGCGCAGCGTGGTCGTCGTCCTCTACGAGGGCGTGCAGAGCCTCGACGTGACCGGTCCCGTGGAGGTCTTCACGGGGGCGGGCGCGGCCGCCGGGCAGCCGGGGGCGTACCGGGTGACCACCGCCTCCCCGGGCGGCGGGCCGGTGCGCAGCCACAGCGGACTGCGGCTGCTGCCGGACACGGACCTGGCCGAGGTCGGGCCGGTGCACACCCTGCTGGTCCCCGGTGGGCTGGGCAGCGATCTCCCGGACGGTGCGCTGGTCGCCCGGATCCGGGAGCTGGCCGGCCGGGCCGAGCGGGTGGTGTCGGTGTGCACCGGGGCCTTCCTGCTCGCCGAGGCCGGGCTGCTGGCCGGGCGCCGGGCGACCACACACTGGGCGTACTGCGAGGCGCTGGCCCGGCGGTTCCCGGACATCGAGGTGGACCCGGACCCGATCCACGTCCGGGACGGGAACGTCGCCACCTCGGCCGGGGTCACCGCCGGGATCGACCTGGCGCTGGCCCTGGTCGAGGAGGACCTGGGACGCGACGCCGCCCTGCTGATCGCCCGCCACCTGGTGGTCTTCCTGCGCCGGCCGGGCAACCAGGCCCAGTTCAGCACCCAGCTGGCCGCCCAGGTGGCGGCCCGGCAGCCGCTGCGCGAGGTGCAGCGGTGGATCGCCGAGCACCCGGAGGCCGACCTGTCCGTCGAGGCGCTGGCCCGACGGTCGGCGCTGTCACCACGGCACTTCGCCCGGGCCTTCGCCACCGAGGTGGGGGTGACCCCGGGCCGGTACGTGGACGGGGTCCGGCTGGAGGCCGCCCGGCGGCTGCTGGAGGACACCGCCGACGGCATCGAGGAGATCGCGCGCTCCTGCGGCTACGGCACCCCGGAGGCGATGCGGCGCGCCTTCGTCCGGGCCCTGGCCGCCCCGCCCGCCGAGTACCGACGCCGCTTCCGACCCGATCCTGTTGGAGGACACTGATGCGCATCGCCGTTCTGCTCTACGACGAGTTCACCGCCCTGGACGCCGTCGGCCCCTGCGAGGTGCTGTCCCGCATCCCCGGCGCCGAGGTGGTGTTCACCGCCGCGAAGCGCGGCCCGGTCCGCACCGACATGAAGACCCTGTCGCTGACCGCGGAGGCCGCCCTGGACGAGGTGGACGCGGCCGACGTGCTGCTCGTCCCGGGCGGGCCCGGGACGGAGGCCCGGCTGGCCGACCAGGCCGTGCTGGAGTGGATTCGCGCGGTGGACGCCACCACCACCTGGACCACCTCGGTCTGCTCGGGCTCCCTGCTGCTGGGCGCCGCCGGGCTGCTGGCGGGGCGCCGGGCCACCTCGCACTGGTGCTGCCTCGACGCGCTGAAGAAGTTCGGGGCGGAGCCGACCGGGACGGAGCGGGTCGTGGTCGACGGCAAGTACGCGACCGCGGCCGGGGTCTCGGCCGGGATCGACCTCGCGCTGACGCTGACCGGCCTGATGGCCGGGGACGCGACCGCGGAGGCGATCCAGCTGGTCATCGAGTACGACCCGCAGCCGCCGTACTCGGCGGGCTCGGTCGCGACGGCCCGGCCCGAGCTGGTCGCCGAGCTGCTGGCCAACGGGCTGCAGTTGCGCTAACCGCGGTCAGCCGGGAAGCCGTGTTGGCGGGCGCCGGTGACCACCGCCAGGACGGGCAGCATCAGGGCGAGCACCGTCCAGGGCAGGGCGCCGGTGCCCAGGCGGCCCAGCACCAGGCCGCCGACCACGCCGCCGCCCGCCATCGCGGCGTTCCACAGGGTGACCAGCACCGCCTGGGCGGCGTCCGCCCGCTCGCCGCCCGCGTCGCCGACGGCGGTCTGCAGCAGGGTCGGGGCGCCGCCCCAGCCCAGGCCCCAGAGCGCGGCGGCGGCGTACACCAGCGGTGTGCTGTGCGACCAGAGGCCGAGCAGGCCCGCGGTCAGGGCGACCAGCAGCGCGCCGCCGATCGTCAACTGCCGTAGCCGGCGGTGGATGTGGGCGCCGGTGAACCAGATGCTCGCCAGCGAGGCCAGGCCGAAGACCAGCAGCACGGTGTCGGTCGCGTCGCCGAGGCCGGTCCGGTCGAGGAAGGGCGCGATGTAGGTGAACAGGATGGTGTGGGCGAGCACGAAGAGCACCGTCACGGTGAGCACCGGCGCCACCCCGGGCACGGTGAGCGCGCTCCGCACCGGGGCGCGCTCACCGGTGGGTTGTCCAGGCTGGTCCGGCAGCAGGGCCGCGATCCAGCCGATCACGCCGAGCGCCAGTGCCGTCATGGCCAGGAAGGGCACCCACCAGGCGAGCGCCTGGCCGAGGAAGGTGCCGACCGGCACTCCCAGCGACAACGCCACCGGTACGCCCGCCATCGCCACGGCCATGGCCCGGCCCTGCTGTTCGACCGGCACCAGCCGGCGCGCGTACCCGGCCAGCAGCGCCCAGGCGAGGCCGGCCGCGACGCCCGCGAGGAAGCGGGCGGCCAGGGTGAGCGGGTAGTTCGTGGAGGCCGCGGTGACGGTGTTGGCGGCGGCGAAGCCGGCCATCGCGGTGAGCAGCAGCCGCTTGCGGCCCCAGCCGGCGGTGGCCGCGGTGAGCGGGATCGCGGTGGCGGCGGTCCCGAGCGCGTAGACGGTGACGGTCTGCCCGGCGGCCGACTCGCCGACGCCGAGGGCCCCGCTCATCCCGGGCAGCACGCCGGCGGGCAGGGTCTCGGTGAGCGCGGTGACGAAGACGGCGGTGGCCAGGGCGAGCAGGGCGGGCAGCGGGAAACCGTTGCGGATTGCGGGAGTCGGGAGCTGTGTGGTCGCCATGGGAACCATGCTCGATCCTCACACTGATGTCAGGTTCAAGCACGGTTCCCACCGGCGTCACCTCAGCGGCGGAAGTAGCCGTCGAAGTTCTTGGAGAACTCCCGGCCGCCGAACTGGTCCCAGTTGACGGACCAGGTCATCAGCCCGCGCAGGTTCGGCTGGGCGCCCGAACGAGGCACGTACGAACCGCAGTTGGCCAGCCTGGTGAGGCAGTCCAGGGCCTTGTTCACCTCGGCCGGGGCGACGTAGCCGTTGCCGGCGTTGGTGGTGGCCGGCATGCCGATGGCCACCTTGGAGGCGGGCAGCGGCGGGAACACGTTGTTCGTGTTGCCCGCCACCGGGAAGCCGTTGAGCAGCAGGTCGGTCATCGCGACATGGAAGTCGGCGCCGCCCATCGAGTGGTACTGGTTGTCCAGGCCCATGATGGAGCCGGAGTTGTAGTCCTGGACGTGCAGCAGGGTGAGGTCGTCGCGCAGCGCGTAGATGACCGGCAGGTACGCCCCGGCGCGCGGGTCCTGGCCGCCCCAGGGGCCGGAACCGTAGTACTGGTAGCCGAGTTGGACGAAGAAGGTCTCCGGCGCCATGGTCAGCACGAAGCCCTGGCCGTACTTGGCCTTGAGGGTCTTCAGCGCGGAGATCAGGTTGACGATGACCGGGCTGGTCGGGTTCTTGAAGTCGGTGTCACCGGTGTTGAGGGAGAGCGAGTGCCCCTCGAAGTCGATGTCCAGGCCGTCCAGGCCCCACTTGTCGATGATCGCCGAGACCGAACTGACGAAGGTGTCGCGGGCGGCGGCGGTGGTCAGCTGGACCTGGCCGTTCTGGCCGCCGATCGAGATCAGCACCTTCTTGCCCTGGGCCCGCTTGGCGGCGATGGCGGCCTTGAAGTCGGCGTCGGACTCCACGGTCGGGCAGTCGGTGACGGAGCAGCGGTTGAACCGGATGTCGCCGGAGGTGACGGAGGTGGGCTCGCCGAAGGAGAGGTCGATGAAGTCCCAGGAGTTCGGGACGTCGGCCATCCGGGTGTAGCCGGCGCCGTTGGCGAAGCTGGCGTGCAGGTAGCCGACCAGGGCGTGGCTGCCGGGCGGCGACGGGGTGGTCGGGGTGCCGGTGGGGGTGCCCGTCGGCGTCCCGGTCGGGGTGCCGGTCGGCGTTCCCGTCGGGGTGCCGGTCGGCGTTCCCGTCGGCGTCCCGGTGGGGGTACCGGTGGGCGTCGGCGTCGGGCTGGGGGCGCCCGGCCCGTCCAGCGAGACGTCGTCCGCGTAGTAGGTGCCCTGGCCGTACCAGCCGTGGGTGTAGACGGTGGCGCTGGTCTGGGTGGCGCCGGTGGTGAAGCTGACGCTGAGCTTCTGGTAGCCGCCGCCGGTGCCGGGGGTCCAGGTGCTGGGGCCGCCGCCGTCGACGCCCAGGTAGACGTACGAGCCGTTGACGTACGCGCTGAGCGTGTAGGTGGTGCTGGGGGCGACGGTGACGGTCTGGCCGCACTGGGCGGTGTCGCCCGCGGTGGCCGCGGCGGCGAGGGCGTAGCCGCCGCCGTGCACCGGGCTGGTGACGACGCTGCCGGAGTTGCCGGTGCAGCTCCAGGGGCCGAGCGAGCCGGATTCGAAGCCGCCGTTGACCAGGAACTCGCCGGCCGAGGCGGCGGGCGCCAGGCCCAGGGTGACGCCGACCAGGGTGGCCGCGGCGACGGCGGAGGCGGTGCCGGCGGCGAGCAGGGTGCGGGACTGCTTCCGGCGGGCGGGGGCGGGTGCGGGTGCGGTTCTGCGCATGCGGGGGCTCCTGCGATGGCGCGGTCGTGGGGGACGTCCGAGGGCACGCCGGAGCACGCGCCAGTGGGGGGAACGGCCCGGCCTGGCACCCAAGTTGGACTAGACCACTGAAGTGGATTCGGCACTGCGGTGTCAATGGTCCAGACCGGTCCGCGACCTACGCACCGACCGCCCGGCAGCCCCGACGGGCCGCCCCGGTTGCCGGGGGTGACACCCCGTCGAAGGATGGAGGGGTGACCCCGCCCGGCTACCTCCGCTACCCCCACCTGCACGGCGGGCTGCTCGCCTTCACCGCCGAGGACGACGTCTGGATCGCCCCGCTGGACGCCGACGGCGCCACCGGCCGGGCCTGGCGGGTCAGCTGCGACCGCACCCGCGTCAGCCACCCCCGCTTCTCCCCCGACGGCCGCACCCTCGCGTGGACCAGCTGGCTGAACCTGACCCCCGAGGTGTGGACCGCCCCCGTCGAGGGCGGCGAGGCCGAACGGCTCAGCCACTGGGGCAGCCAGGACACCCGGGTGCGCGGCTGGCTGCCGGACGGCGAAGTACTCGCCGTCACCTCCTACCACGAGCCGTTCGGCCACTACACCTGGGCGCACGCCCTGCCGCCCGACGGCTCCCCCGGCCACCGGATGCCCTGGGGCCCCGTCGGCGACGCCCAGATGAGCCGCGAACGCACCGTGCTGCTCACCGGCGCCGCCCCGCACGAACCCGCCGCCTGGAAGCGCTACCGGGGCGGCGCCACCGGCCGGCTCTGGGCGGACGGCGAACAGATCCTCGCCGACCACCCCGGCCACCTCGCCTCACCCATGCCCGTCGCCGGGCGGATCGCCTTCCTCTCCGACCACGAGGGCATCGGCAACGTCTACTCCTGCCGCCCCGACGGCACCGACCTGCGCCGGCACACCGACCACGCCTCCTACTACGCCCGCGAGGCCGCCACCGACGGCACCCGGATCGTCTACCAGCACGCCGGCGACCTCTGGGTGCTGGACAGCCTGGACGCCCCCGCCCCCCGCCGGCTCGCCGTCCCGCTCGGCGGCGCCCGGGCCGGCCGCCGCCCGTACCAGGTCGGCGCCGCCGCCCAGGTCAAGGACCTGGCCTGCGACCAGAGCGGCCGGGCCGGGGTGATCACCGTGCGCGGCAGCCAGTACTGGCTCACCCACAAGGACGGCCCGGCCCGCGCGCTCGCCGACACCCCCGGGGTGCGGACCCGGCTGCCGGTGATCCTCGGACACACCGGCGAGGCCGCCTGGATCACCGACGCCGAGGGCGCCGACGCGATCGAGGTGATGCCGCTGCCGGGGCACGAGGAGACCGAGAAGCACCGCCACCGGGTGCTCGCCGCCGACCGGATCGGCCGCGTCCTGGAACTCACCGCCTCCCCCGACGGCGCCCACCTCGCCGTCGCCGCCTCCGACGGGCGGCTGCTGCTGGTCGCCGCCGACGACGGCGCCGTCCGCGAACTCGCCGCCTCCGGCTACGGGCCGGTCTCCAGCGCCCGCTTCTCCCCCGACTCGCACTGGATCGCCTGGTCCCAGCCGGTGGCCGGGCGCTCGCTGCGCCGGATCCGGCTCACCCGCACCGAAGCACCCGGGCCGGTCACCGAAGTCACCGACGGCCGCTTCGAGGACGAGCAGCCGGTGTTCACCCGGGACGGCCGCTACCTGGCCTTCCTGTCCTGGCGCGGCTTCGACCCCGTCCACGACGTGCACACCGGCGACCTCTCCTTCCCGCTCGGCTGCCGCCCCTACCTCGTCCCGCTCACCGCCGACACGCCGTCCCCGTTCGCCGCGCCCGCCGAGGACGGCGCCCCGCGCGGCAACGGCGGCGGCGACGGCACCGTCCTCGTCGACCCGCAGGGCATCGGCGAGCGGCTGCTCCAGTTCCCGGTGATCGCCTCCAAGTACTCGGCCACCGACGCGGTGCGCGGCGGCCTGATCTGGCTGCGCTGGCCGATCTCCGGCACCCTCGGACAGACCTTCGCCAGCCCCGACGACACCTCCGGCCGCCCCTCGCTGGAGTACTTCGACCTCGCCCGGGGCACCCGCACCACCCTGGTCGACAAGCTGGACGGCTACGCCGTCTCCGGGGACGGCGGCTCCATCGCGGTCTACTCGGCCGGGACCCTGCGGATCGTCCCGGTCACCGGCGGCGCCGGCAGCACCGTCGACCTGCGGCGGATCACCCACACCGTGCACCCCGCCGCCGAATGGCGCCAGGCCTACCACGAGGCCTCCCGGATCGTCCGGGACCAGTTCTGGGACGAGCGGATGTCCGGCCTGGACTGGCCCGCCCTGACCGCCCAGTACGAGCCGCTGCTGGAGCGGGTCTGCTCACCCGACGACTTCGCCGACCTGCTGCGCGAACTCCTCGGCGAACTCGGCACCTCGCACGCCTACGTCACCCCGTCCCGGCGCGCCGAAGGCCCCTCGCTCGGCCAGCAGCCGCTCGGCCTGCTCGGCGCCAACGCCCACCGCTCCCCCGACGGGCGCTGGCTGGTCGAACGGGTGCTGCCCGGCGAGACCTCCGACCCGCGCGCCCGCGCCCCGCTCGCCGCCCAGGGAGTCCGGGACGGCGACGAACTGCTCGCCGTCGGCGGCCGCCCGGTGGACCCGGTGCGCGGCCCGCTGCCACTGCTGGCCGGCACCGGCGGCACCACCGTCGAACTGGCCCTTCGCGGCAGCCCCGACGGCCCGGTACGGCGGATCACCGTCACCCCGCTGACCGACGAACGGGCCGTCCGCTACCAGGACTGGGTGACCAAACGCCGCCTCCTGGTACGGGAGTTCAGCGACGGCCGGTGCGGCTACCTGCACATCCCGGACCTCGGCGGCTCCGGCTGGGCACAGTTCAACCGCGACCTGCGGCGCGAACTGGACAAGCCCGCACTCGTCCTGGACGTGCGCGGCAACGCCGGCGGCAACGTCTCCGAACTCGTCCTGGAAAAACTCACCCGGCACGTCCTCGCCTGGGACTTCGGCCGGGACCGCCAGCCGGTCCGCTGGCCCCGGCACGCACTGCGCGGCCCGCTCGTGGCGCTCGCCGACGAGGCGACCAGCTCGGACGGCGACGTGGTCATCGCGGCGATCAAACTGCTCGGCCTCGGCCCCGTCGTCGGCAACCGGACCTGGGGCGGGGTCGTCGGGATGACCGGGCGGCACACCCTCGGCGACGGCACCCGGATCTCGGTGCCCAAGAACGCCTCCTGGTTCGAAGGCGGACTCGGCTGGTCGGTGGAGAACCACGGCGTCGAACCGGACGTGCACGTGCTGCGCACCCCGCGCGACTGGGCCCGCGGGCGCCACCCCGAGCTGGTCGCCGCCGTCCAGCTCGCGCTGGACCTGCTGGAGGACGCGCCCGCCGCGGCGCCCCCGCCGGAGGACACCCCCCGGCCGGACCTGCGGCGCCCGCCGCTGCCGCCGCGGGCGCGGTGACCGGGGCTGGAGGTTTTAGGGTGCTGAGACTCCTGGGGTTTCAGCCCCAGGGGTCGCCCTCGGCCGTCATGTTCTCGGCCGCGCGCCGGTCGGCCTCCTCCTGGACAGCACGGGCACGCCGCTCCGACTCGCGGGCCTCCTGGGTCTCGCGGGCCCGCTCGATCTCCGGGCTGTACGCGTCCGCGGCCTCGTCGTGGGCGATGGCGGCACGCTCGGCGGCGTCCTGCCCGGTCGCCTCGTGCGCCTTGTGGCGGAACCTGTCGAAGATGCCCATGACTCCTCCTCCGAACGGATACCGGGCTTCCCCCACTCTCACACCGGGCACCCGGAGCCGCACGTTGAGCCTTTGGTCCCTGGTGAACGCGCCCAACGGCCGTGGCGCGGAGGCGGCCGCCCGGCGCAGATTGGAGCCGTCGGCCGAACTGACGCCACCGTCTGGAGCCCACCGTGACCGTCGTACCTTCCGCCCGCCAAGCCCGGCGCACCACCGAGGACCCCCACGACGGGCCGCGCCGGCGGGTCGGGCCGCTGGCCGCACTGGACGGGCGACTGCCCGGCGCCCACGACCTGCTGCTGATGCAGTGCCCCAGTTCGCTGCACCCGCTGGCGGGCGGCGAGCTGCCGGACTGGGCGCGGGCCGTCCTGCGCGTGCACCCGTGGGTGACGGTCGGCCGGGCCCCCTCCCTGGTCGGCACCCCGGCGGACGTCCCACACCCGCAACGCTGCACCCGGGACCCGGAGGCCGCGCCCGAACAGTGGATCCCGGTGATCGTGCGCGGCCCCCGCCCCGGGCAGCGGCTGGACGCCCTGGCGCCCTGGGCCGCAGTCGCCCGGACACTGCGCCCCGAGCAGCTGGCCGGGCGGTGCGGGCGGCTGGACCCCGAACGGGTCGCCGGAATCCCGGCGCTGGCCCTGCTGCCGGCGGTCGGCCGGATCGTCGCGGACCACCGGCTGTCCTGGGGCCCGATCGGCGCGGTCGGCTACGAACTGGGCACCGGCGTACCGGTCGCCGGGCCGCTCAGCCCCCTGCGACTGGTCCTGCGCACCCCGCACCCGATCAGCCGCCGGGACGCCCTGCAACTGCGGCGGGCGCTCAGCAGGCTGCCGGTCCCGGTCCAGGCCGAACTGGAGACCCGCTACGGCTCGGTCCAGCTCGCCGAGTACGCGGCCTCGCCGTACACCCTCACCCTGCTGACGCCGGACGGGCCCCGGGAGGTCCGCGACCCGTGGTTCCCACGCGGCCCGTTCGTCTGAGCTGTCCGCCACATCAGTTGGGCCGGTTGGGCGGCCGCGACGCCGCCGGGATGCGGAGTCCGGCCATCGCCCCGAACGGCTGGTTCGCCAGGCAGCCCGCCGACCAGGCGACGCCCCACCGGGCGCAGTTCGGGCAGTTCCACGTCCGTCCGGCCGCGTTGGCGTCGTTGAGCAGATCGACCGGGGCGCAGCAGTCCGGTGCGGGACAGGCGGGAGGGTCGGTCATCGGCGGCGGTCCCGGCCGAGTCGCCGCCGGGCGGCCCGCCGGATGAGAGGCATCGTGCCGGGGCTGCTTCAGACGTTGGACTACGCGCGGGCCATCGCGGCGGGGGCAGTCCGCCGAGGCAGCATCACGCAGGACCAAGCCGAGGAGCGGGTCGCCTACCTCGCGCTCCGACAGGCGAACTTGCGCCGGGAGACCCCGCCATCGATCCACGCCGTTCTGGATGAGAGCCGCATCCGACGGCCGGTCGGCGGAAAGTCCATCATGGCTGCCCAGCCCGACGAGCTTGCAGCCTTCGCCCGGACGCCCAACACCGTTCTCCAGGTGGCTCCGTACGCCATAGGCGAGGAACGAGCGTTCGACCTCCCGGTGAACATCATCACCCTTCCGGACCGATCGCTGATGTCCTACGCCGAATCGGCGCAGCAAGGGCACCTGGAACGGGACAGCGGCGCAGTACCGCCGATGCTCACGGCCTACTATCAGCTACAGGCCCTCGCACTCTCACAAGCCGAGTCCGTGGCCACGGCTTTCGGCGTTCTTCGGACCTGCGTTCCACAGCCGCAGCAGAGCCGCGGGCATCCAGAACGTCCATGCTGAAACGCGCCCTTGACGCTCCGCCATGTCACGCGAAACGGTGGCGTGCAAAACCGCGCAACCGACTTGGCACGGGAGGGCGCCATGACCCTACGGTTCGGCGGGATCGACCCCAACACCGGCAAGGACGAGAGCCCGATGGTGTGGGTGGACGACGAGGAGAAGGAGCTGGTCCTCCAGGGCTGGAAGCCCGGCGAGCCCCTGCTGACGAAGATCGGCAGCACGGAGTGGGTACCCGGCCACTCCGCTGGTATCCCCGACCACGAGAACGTGACCCGCATCCCGCTGCGTATGGCAGGGATCATCAGGAAGGCGCTCGACGATGCAGAACGTGCCGGACTTCTCGGCGATGCTGAGGCAGGCCCGCAGGTCGGCGGTCCATCTGGAGCTGAGGGATAGCTACGGGATCGCCGGCGAGGTGGAGGAATTCGCGGAGTTCCTGCGCACTGGCCACGTCGACACCGACCCGGAATCCGAAGGGTGGTCCGGCTGGGTTGCGCAGATCCGGGAAGCAGTCGCCCGCGGCGTGGTCGTACGCCGCGGGCGCATCGTCTCCGAGCCGGTCACCGACTACATCCGGTACGAGCATGCCGGAACGGTCGTGAACCTGGCGGCCGGCGAGCAGGTGCGCTGGCTGCCGCGCCGTCAGGCGTCGGATATCGCCCTGCCCGGTAACGACTTCTGGCTGTTCGACGAAACCGTGGTTCGCTTCAACCACTTCACCGGCGACGGCGGTTCTGCCGGTCCCACGCTCACCGACGACCCTGCAGTGGCCAAACTCTGCGCCGTCGCTTTCGAGGCTGTCTGGGAGCGCGGCATCCCGCACGAGAAGTACACCGTCTGACCCACCTGCATCAGGACCGCCAGCTCATGCCCGTCTCCCCGTCCTCCAGTGCCCAAGAGGCCCGTCTGGCCGTCGCCGCGCGGCTGCGCGAGATCATGCTGGACGCCGGACTCCTGGGGCAGGAGCTGGCGACCCTGTGCGGGTGGAACGGCGCGAAGACCTCCCGCATCATCAACGCCAAGACCGCGCCATCCGACAAGGACATCCGAGCGTGGTGCCGAGCCTGCGGGGCGGACGACCAGGCCGAGGATCTGATCGCCGCCAACCGCGCGGTGGACTCCATGTATGTCGAGTGGCGCAGGCTCACCCGCACCGGCCTTCGCATGCTGCAGGAATCAGCGGTACCGCTCTACGAGCGCACGCGACACTTCCGCGCCTATTCCTCCCGCGTGGTACCCGGCGTCTTGCAGACCGAGGCGTACGCCACCGCGCTGCTCGCCACGGTGTCCGACTTCCGGCGCACGCCCAACGATGTCGCCGAGGCCGTGAAGGCCCGCCTGGCCCGATCCCGCGTAATCCGCACCGGTCACCACCGCTTCGCGATCCTGGTGGAGGAATCCGTCCTGTACTACCGCCTCGGCGGGGTCGAGACGATGGCTGAGCAACTGAAGCACCTGCTGACGGTGATGTCCCTGCCAGCTGTCTCGTTCGGCCTCATCCCCTTCGCCGCAGAGCGCACCATGTGGCCAGTGGAGACCTTCAACGTCTTCGACGATGCGGAAGCCGGGGTAGAACTGCTCTCGGCCCAGGTGACGCTCACCGCGCCCGGCGAAGTCGGCCTCTACGTCCAGGCGTTCGAAAGGCTCATGGGATTCGCGGTGCACGGCGCACAAGTGCGGTCCCTGATCGCCAGGGCGATCGACTCTCTGGGCTGAAGTTCTGCAAACGGATGCAAGCACGTTGAGCGTCCGAACCCCTGACGGCCAACCTGGTAATCCGCCACCCGGCGCCAGGTGAATCCGATCCCCCTCGGTTCCGTGGAAGCCCGCCGGGCGGCGCACCTTCCCGCACCACTGCTCGCCCGCTCCAGGCGAGCAGAGCCAACCCGATGGGAGAGGCCGTGAGCACCGCCACCATCAAGTCCATCACCGAGCTGAACGAACTGGGCAAGTTCTTCACGATCGCCGCGCGTCGGATCGACGCGGGTCAGACTGCGGCGGAGATGTTCTCCGCCGCCATCGACAACGCGTGGCACCAGCTTCTCAGCGATCCGGCCGCGCACGAGGCATTCGCCGTCCGGCACGGCGGACGCAAGCTGACGCACGTCGAGAGCGTGGGCGTCGGCTTCATCTCCTGGGTGGGCGCGTACGAGGAGGCGTACGGCCCCCTGCCGGAGATCTGGTTCACCGACGCCGACGGCACGGTCAACACCGTGGCCCTGGCCCGCTACCGCGAGACGGGCGAGGTCTGGGCCGAGTGGGACTGCTCGCCCGCGCCCGGCGACGGCGACGACCTGGCCCCGGCGGCGACCACCCGGTGATCACCGCACCGTCCGACGGAGCGTCCCGGCCGACTGCCGGGGCGCTCCGCCTCACCGAGGCCCGGACGGAACACCCGGCCGGCATGGACATGAGCGGTTATCTCCCCGCCATGCAGCAGTACTGCCCGTTCCTCCGGCCATCCGCAGCGCGCGGTATGACCGGGTGGACCGTTTACGAGATCTCGCGCGACACTCGCCGGTACGCCGTCGAAGCCGAACTGTTCTACGCGGGCGTACAGGCTGCCGAGTGGATTCGCCCTCTGATGGCGCGTCCCTTCGGCGCGCTGGCCTGCGAGAACGTGGTGCTGATCGGGCAGTGCGCCGACGCCGACCACCGCGAGCTGCTGGCCTGGCCGCACTGGGCCTTGAAGAACCTCTACGGGCCGGTCGGCGTGATGTTCGGCAAGTTCGTCCAGGGGGCTGCCGAGACCAGCAGGGCCGGGCACGACATCCCGCCGGCCCCGTTCTCGTTCCTCCCGGTGCGCGCGGCCGTCCGCCTCCTGGACCCGAAGCTCCTGACCAGCACACCCGATCTCGCGACGGCGGTGGGCGGGGCCGTTGACGACGGCCACGACGTGTTCGAGCACATCCCCTGCGAGTGGAAGGCAGTAAGAGAATGGGCGAGTTCACTCCCGAGGCCGCCGAAGCGCTGAAGGCCGCAGAGGCCGTATGCGGGCCGCTGGAACTGGAGGAGATCAGCAACCGGCGGGGCTCGTCGGTCTGGAAGGCGACCGGGCCGCGAGGCCGCGCGAGCATCAAGCTCGGCGCCGGTGAGGCCGCCGAGGTCACCGCGCGAGAAGCCTCCGTGCTGGACCAGCTCCCCGGCTACACCGTGACCGCCGGCCGGTTCGACAACGGCGTCTGGTTCGTCACCCCATGGCTGGCCGGACCATCCACCTGGCAGGCCTTCCGTCCCGTGCGCAAGGGCGAAGGAGGGCGGGACCAAGCCCTTGCCGCTGCGGTCGGGCTGTGCCGCGCCGTGGCCGTCCTCCACGCCGACGGATGGGTGCACGGCGACCTCCAGCCCCAGCACGGCGTCCACGGTGATGACGGAACCGTGCGCCTCCTCGACTTCGCCTGGTCCCGGAAGGTCGGCACCACTCCCTGGAAGACCTTCGACGGCACGATGGTCCACCTCACCGCCCCCGAACTGGCCGCCCGGATCATCACCGGACCCCAACCCGTCGACACGACACAGGGCGCCGACGTCTACGCCCTCGCCGGCACCCTGTGGACGTGCGCCACGGGCAACTGGCCGCTGGACTACGAGGCCGCCGGACTCGGCCGGGGCACGCCGGTCGAGGTGGTTCGCGAGGCCATCGCCGCCAGAGCCGTCCCGATGTCCTCCCGGATGCCCTGGCCCGCACTCCAGGCCCGGCTGCGGTTCGTCCTGCTGGCCGGGCCCGACGACCGGCCGACCGCCGCCGAGTTGACCACCATGGTGCAGGCGGTGGGCGAGTGATCGTACTGCGAGAGCTGACCCGAAACGACTCCGCCGCCCTCCAGCGGATCTACAGCCCGGAATCGACCAGGTTCCTCCAGCGAGGGCCGATGGACGCCGCCGAAGCCCGCAGCGCCGCACGCGACGCAGTGGCCTCCGCCGCTCAATCCCCGCGCACGCTCTACACCCTGGGCTTCGACTTCGACGGCGACCTGCTCGGGATCATCAAGCTCTGCCTGGACCGCCCCGTCGCCGCACTCGGCTACATCCTGCGCGCGGACACCTGGGGGAAGGGGCACGCCACGGAGGCGGTCCTCAGGATTCTCGCCCTGGGCTTCGGCCACCTCGGGCTGCCCGAGATCCACGCCAAGCACCATCCGGACAACCCGGCCTCCGGTCGCGTCCTCCTCAAGGCAGGGTTCGTCCCGACCGGCGAGCACGCCGGATTCACCACCTACGCCATCCGGCCGCCCCAAACAGCGAGCGGCCTCCGATCACGCACCCAAGGCCCCACTACCCGAGGCGGGTAGTGGGGCCTCCGCTCTGCCCGGCGAGGGTGACCGCCGGCTGCCGACGCCGGGCGCGTCCGGCTCCTCGATCTGCTTGGGGCTGTGGCGAGTTGTCCGGTCGGGGGGTAGGCTCCGGCAGCACTTGGTGGGCGGGTGAACGGCCAAGAGCGGAGGCGGGTTTGACGTCCTTCGGGCGCACGTTGCGGCTGCTGCGTCGGCGGGCGGGTATGTCCCAGCCGAGGCTGGCGGCGACGGTGTTCGTGTCCCAGTCGACCGTCAGTAGGTTCGAGTCGGGCGACCGGATGCCGGATCCGGCGCTGGCCCGGTTGATCGATGGGGTGCTGGGGGCGGGAGGCGCGCTGTCCGGCCTGATTCCGGCTGATCCTGATCGGGCCGACTTCCAGGCCCGCAGGCCGGGCCTGGTGGACCGGGCGATGATCGTCGAGGCGGAGTCGGGGCTGGTCCAGTTGCGGAAGCTGGAGGACATCTCCTCCTCCGCGGATGTGACTCCGATGGTGGCGGCGCGGGCCGAGTTGGCCGTCCAGGCGGCCAAGGACGCGCCGTACGCCCTGCGGGCTCCGGCGATCGGTGCGGCCGCCATGGGGACCGCGTACCTCGGCTGGTGCCACTTCGTGGCCGAGCGGTATGCGGCGGCGGAGCAGGCGCTGGACCGCGCGGCGGCGCAGCAGAAGGCGGACAGTACCGAGATCGACGTCCTCCGTGCGGCCCGCAGCCCGGGCGCGCGACCGGCGCCGTGCTGTTCACGTGTTCCCATGGACGTTTCCCCGATCCTCCCCGCGCGGCCCTGACGCTTGAGCGGGGAATAGTCCGGAACTTCAGGCGCGATACCTTCTGCGCCTTGGGCTCACGGTAGGCAGGATCCCGGACGGCCATAAGGTCGGCAGGCGGATCGGAATACTATTCCGCGCCGATTCCGCGCCGAGTTGACGACCGATCAGAGGCGGGTGGAGGCCCCGCCACCCGAGGGAGCGGGTAGCGGGGCCTGGGGCGTCAGCCGGTGATGCTGGGGGTGCCCGTTTCCAGGTGGCCGGTGAAGCGCTGGGACCAGGTGCTGTCGGCGTCGACCGTCACCGTGAAGTCGTACCAGCCGTTGTTGTAGGCCGCGGCGTTGAAGAAGTCGGTGACGTTGCCGCCGGCGGGGACCTGGTACGTCCAGGGGCCGTCCGTGCGGTAGTTGTTCGACGCGATCGTGAAGGTCATGGGCGTCGCACCGGAGTTGGCGAGCTTGAAGTAGACGGCGAGCTTGCCGGTGCCCGGCTCGACCGCGTACGACGCCGTGACGGCCGCGTTCTTGCCGGCCTTGGTGGCGTCGCCCTTGAAGCGGCGCAGGAAGCGGTTGGGGCCGACGACCGTCAGGTCGTAGGGGCCGCCGCCGAAGTTGGTGCCGCAGTTGAAGAAGTCGCTGGTGGTGCCGCCCGGGTCGACGGTGTACTGCCAGGGGCCGCCGCTGCGGTAGGCGTTGGCGTAGGCGGCGAAGTGGGCGGACTTCGCCGCCCCCGTGCCCCCGTTGTCCATCGCGATCCAGACCTTCATGACCCCGCCGGAGCCGAACTCCAGGTGGTCCAGGTTGGCGTTCGGCTGGTACGGCAGGGCGCGGGCCGGCCGGGTGCCGGTCTCCTGGATCGGGAGCTGGTTGTTGACCGGGGCCGGGTTGGGCAGCGGGCCGCACGCCGACAGGCCGATGGTCTGCGAGGTGTCGGGCAGCCCGGGCAGGCCGTAGACCGGGTTGGCGAAGTCGAACGCGCTGGTCAGGTCGCCGCAGACGCGTCGGCGCCAGTCGCTGATGTTCCGGCATTGCGCGGGCGTGCCGAGGGCGGCGGTCCAGGTCTCCAGGAAGCGCAGCACGGAGGTGTGGTCGAAGGTCTCGGAGTTGACCCAGCCGCCGCGGGTCCAGGGCGAGACGGCGATCATCGGGACGCGGAAGCCGAGGCCGATGTTGGTGCCGTTGTAGAACTCGCCCGGGGTGCCGGCCGGGGCGGCCGGCGGCGGGACGTGGTCGAAGAAGCCGTCGTTCTCGTCGTAGTTGATGAACAGGACGGACGAGTTGAAGACGTTCGGGTCGGCGTTCAGCGCGTCGATCACCAGGTGGACGAAGTGCGCGCCGTCGGCGGGGGTGGCGTACGGGTGTTCGGAGGAGGCCTGGTCGGGGACGATCCAGGAGACCTGCGGGAGGGTGCCGTTCAGCACGTCGGCCTTGATCGCGGCGGCGATGTCGTCCGGGGTCCTGCCGGTGGCCTTGGGCACCGAGCCCATGCCCTTGACGGCCAGCGGGCTGCCGGCCGGGGCGCCGGAGAACTGGGTGAAGTACGCGAGGGCGTTGTCGCCGTAGTTGTCGGCGGCGTTCTGGTAGACCTTCCAGCTGACGCCGGCGCTCTCCAGTGCCTCCGCGTAGGTCTGCCAGCGCAGGCCCTTCTCGTCGCCGCCGTCGTACGCGGGGCCGCCGGCGCTGCCGGCCGGGTCGATCTGGCCGGACCAGTGGTAGGTGCGGTTGGGGCCGGTCGCGCTGAGCACGGAGCAGTGGTAGGCGTCGCAGATGGTCCAGTTCTCGGCCAGCGCGTAGTGGAACGGGATGTCCTGGCGGGTGAGGAAGCCGAGGGTGCGGACGTTGCCCTTGGCGGCGACCCAGGAGTCCATCTTGCCGCTGTTCCAGGCCTTGTGCTGATCGCTCCAGCCGTGGCTGAGGTCGCCGTTGCATTGGGCGAGGCGCTCGGGGTCTGCGCCGCCGGCCGGCTTGGTCTGGCTGAACTGCCACGGGTACTGGCGGCCGAGCAGGCCGTTGGGCTGGTTGAAGACGCTGTAGCCGCCGGCTATCTGGATGGCGCTGCGGTCGGCGAAGCCGCGCACCCCGCGCAGGGTGCCGAAGTAGTGGTCGAAGCTGCGGTTCTCCTGCATCAGGATCACCACGTGCTGCACGTCGTTGATGGTGCCGGTCTGCTGGAGCGTGGCGGTGGAGGCCACCGCGGGTGCGCCGGGGGCGGCCCCTGCGGCGCTGGTGCCGGCCACGGCGAGTCCCGCCGCGGCGGCACCGGACAGCGTGACGAACTTCCTACGACTCAGCTCGGCCATCAGCCCGGCCCGTCCCTTCACTGGCGATCTGGCGATGTTGTGTACACAAGTCGGGGCTCATCGATCGCGCAGCATCTTCCACCCCGGCCGGAGGCGCCCACCAGATGCGCGCGGCAGGGTTGGCGGACTGTTCGTCCGGGTGTCACCGAGCGACGCCGGGCTGAACGGGCGGCGGAAACGGCGGGGAGGGACGGAGCGGGCGGCTGGTCAGCGGTCCTTGACCTCGATTCCCAGCGCGTGGGCGAACTGCGGTGCCAGCTCCAGCAGTTGGGTGGAGCTGATGACCGCGCCGCGCAGCCCCTGGTGGCCGTCCGCGAGGCCCAGCCGGGCGGCCCCGCGCAGGTCGGTCTTCTTCAGGGTGGCGCCGCGCAGCCGGACCTCCTCCAGCGTGGAGCCGGGGAAGGACACCTCGGTCAGCTTGGCCTCGCCGAAGTCCACGTCGCGCAGCAGGCAGTCCTCGAACACGACGTCCCGCAGCACGGCCGCCCGCAGGTTGACCGCCTCCAGCTTGCAGCCGCGGAACACCACCCGGCGCAGCGCCGAGCCGTATCCGGCGACCCCGGCCAGCACGCCGCCGACGAAGGCGCTGTCCTGCCACTCGGTGTCGCTCAGGTCGCAGGCCACCCAGCGGCCGGCCTGCACCCAGACCTCGTTGAACCGGGCCTGGCGCAGCTTGACCCCGCTGAGCGCGACCCCGGTGAAGGCGCATTCCAGGAACGCCGCCCCGGCCGCCGACTCGTCGGTGTGCTCGCCGCCGTCGAAGTGCGTGGTGTCGTACCGCTCGTCGCTGCGCAGCCGCCCGGCGTGGGGGCGGAGCAGGTCCGCGTACGGCAGGTCGGCGAGCTGGTCGGGGGCGGAACGCGGCATGGCGGTGGCACCTCACGGTCGGGGGCGAACGGGTCTCGCCCGCATGCTCGCACGCGGCACCGACAACGGTCGGGACGACGACCCGCCGGACGACCACCCACCGAAGGGCGACGACCTCCGGACGACGGCGCCCCGGCCCGGCCGCTGCGGGCTGCGGCCGGGCCGGGGCGCCTGGCGGACGATCAGCCGCGCGCCCAGAGGGAGTTGACGCGGCTGCGCTCGGTGCCGTTCGGGTACGGGTTGGTGCAGGAGGTGCCGGGGCCGCCGCCGGACATCAGCTCGCTGCACGGGCCGGAGTAGTGGTCCGGCAGGCCGAGCACGTGCCCGGTCTCGTGCGCGGTCACCCGGACCGAGTTGTACTGCCGGTTCTGCTGGTAGTCGAGGAAGACGTAGCCGCGCCCGTGGCCGTCGGTGCTGGCGTAGGAGCCGCGGCTGTCGTTGCCCTCGTAGTAGGCGAAGTCGCCGCCCGAGCCGGACCGCAGCTGGACGTTGCTGACCGAGCTGTTCCAGATCTGCGCGGCGTTGGCGATCTGGGTGCGGAAGCTCGGTGCCGAGCTGGCGTCGTAGGTGACGACGACGGTCGCCAGGTTCGGGCTGGCGGCCTGCTTGGCCTTGGCGGAGGCCATCACGGCCTGGAAGAACGCCTGGTTGTTCGCGGCCTCGGCGGCCGAACCGGCGTACGTCGAGGCGGTGTAGCCCTGGACGCCCGGGCCGGGGGTGGCGGCGGACGCGGCGGTGGTGGGCAGCACGGCGAGACCGGCCGCGAGGGCCAGGCCGAGCGCGGCGGACAGCACGGATCGCTTCATGTGGGGGCTCCGATTCCGGTGGTGCCGTGGCCGGTTGGGGGCCGGCCCTGGGGGACACCTGGTCAGCGGGTGATGTCCCCAGAGCTTCGGGCAGCCCGGCGGGCGGGCGGATGATGTCAACCCGCGATAGCTTCGATCAATACCCCTTGCGGTAAAGCGATTTGAGATGTCTTTAACCAGCCTTGACTCGCGCGTGCCCCTGGCATTCCGCTCCACCGGCGGTTAGGCTCCCGATCGGGGAAGCAACCGAGCGACGGGCCACCCGATTCCGGCCGGGCGGCCCGCCGCACCCGAAGGGCGTCGGCAACTTCCCTGTTTCAGCGGCGAGTTCGCGACTCCCCTAGTTCACGGAATCGACGCCGTTCGACCAGAGGCTGTCGACCTGGCCGCGCTCGTTGCTGTCGGGGTAGGGATTGGTGCAGGACGGGCCGGGGCCGCCGCCGGACATCAGCTCGCTGCACGGGCCGGAGTAGTTGTCGGGCAGGCCGAGCACGTGCCCGGTCTCGTGCGCGGTGACGCGCAGCGAGCTGTACTGCTGGTTCTGCTGGTAGTCGAGGAAGACGTAGCCGTGGCCGTGGCCGTCGGTGCTGGCGTAGGAGCCGCGGCTGTCGTTGCCCTCGTAGTACGAGAAGTCGCCGGTGCCGCTGCTCGCCTGGAGCTGGACGTTGCTGACCGAGCTGTTCCAGATCTGCGCGGCCTGGGATATCTGGCTGGTGAAGGAGGGCGCGCTGGCGGTGTCGTAGGTGACGGTGACGGTCTGCAGCCACGGGTTGGCGGCCTGCTTGGCCTTGGCGGAGGCCATCACGGCGTGGAAGAACGCCTGGTTGTTCGCGGCCTCGGCGGCCGAACCGGCGTACGTGGAGGCGGTGTAGCCCTGGACGGCCGGGCCGGGGGTGGCGGCGGACGCGGCAGTGGTGGGCAGCACGGCGAGACCGGCCGCGAGGGCCAGGCCGAGCGCGGCGGACAGCACGGATCGCTTCATGTGGGGGCTCCGGATTCGCGGTACGCCGAACCGCCGGGGCCGGTGGGGGCCGGACACGGCTGCGGCGACGGTGGGGGCGCCCCGGTGGGGCCGGGGCGGATTCGCTGCCCCTGAGCTTCGACCCGCCCGGGCCCGCGGCGGATGATGTCAACCGGCGATAGCACGGCCGCATACCGGCGGGGCCCACCACGTGCCCTCCTGCCGCGCTTTGTTCTGTCATGTCCTTGGCGATGTGGCCGGGTGGCGTCTATGCTCCGGGCGTGGAGCTCGACGTGAGACACCTCCGGGTGGTGTGCGCGATCGCCGACACCGGCAGCCTCCGCAAGGCCGCGCTCCAGCTCGGCATGACCCAGCCCTCCCTCACCACCCAGCTGCACCGCATCGAACGGGCCATCGGCGGCACCCTGTTCACCCGCGAGCAGACCGGCAGCCGGCCCACCGCGCTCGGCCACTCGGTGCTGTCCCGGGCCCGGCCGGTGATCACCGAGATGGCCGCGCTGGTGGCCGCCGCCCGCCAGGAGGCCCGCGACGCGGCCGGCCCCGGGCGGCAGCGCCGGCTGCGGATCGGCAGCGTCGGCAGCCGGGCGGTCGCGGCCTGGCTGCGCCGGGTGCACGAACGGCTGCCGGACACCGACACCACCATCCACGTCGACGTCTCGGCCAGCGCCCTGCTGCGGATGGTCGCCGCCGACCAGCTGGACGTGGCCTTCGTCTACGAGAGCGAGGGCTTCCCGCTACGGGTGCCGCCGGACGCCGAGCACCGGGTGCTGATGGCCCGTGAGCCGCAGTTCGTCGCGCTCGCCGCCGGACACCCGGCCGCCGCCCGCCCGGTCGTCCACCTGACCGACCTCGCCGAGGACACCTGGATGGTCGACCCGACCGCCGACCACGAGTACGCGGCGATGCGCCGGGTGTTCAGCGAGGCCGGGCTCAACCCCCGGGTGGTCCAGGTGCGGGACAACGCCACCGCCGCCGAACTGGTCGCCTCCGGCGAGGCCGTCCGCCCCTGCCAGCCGACCTCCGCCCCCGGGCCCGGCACGGTGGTGCGCCCCGTGCACGGGGACCCGCTGGCCGTCCGGCTGCTGCTCACCTGGCGCCCGCGCGCGCTCAGCCAGCCCGCGCTGGACGCGCTGTACGGCGAACTGCGCGCCGCCTACCTGGACCTGGCCAAGGTCAACCCGGCCTACCTGGCCTGGCTGGCCCGGCACGAGCCGATCCTGCTGGACTGCGCCTGAGCATCACCTGGCCGCCCGGCCGGCGGACGACGGCCAAGCGCCTGAGAGTCGCCGGGCACCCCACGACGGCCGGGCACCCGGGAACCGCCAGGCGCCCCACGACGGCCGGGCACCCCGGAACCGCCAGGCGCCCCCGTCAGCCCTCCCGGCTGTGCAGCAGCACGCCCACCGCCACGGTCAGCGCGCAGACCAGGCCCGCCGCCAGCACGCCGGAGCCGCCGAGCGCGGTGCAGGCCAGCACCAGCACCGCCCCGGTCGGGGCCAGCGCCTGCGCCGCGCCGGTCTTGGTGTGCCGGGAGTGCAGCAGCCAGACCGTGAGCAGGTAGAGCGCGGTGGGCACGGTGACCGTCGCGGTGGCGGCCGTCGCGGAGATCTCCGCCTGGTGCACGGCCGACTCCACGGCCACCTCCAGCCCGGTGCCGATCGCGGCGGCCGCGCCGAACACCAGGTAGTGGCCGTACCCCCAGGCGAAGGCCTGCCGGTTGGAGCGCAGGTGCTCGTGGACCGGCCGGGCGAAGTAGATCCACCAGGCCGCGAAGCAGATCAGCAGGCCGCCGATCGCCACCGGCAGCAGCCGGCCCAGCTCCTCGTGCTCGTCCACCGCCGACTGCACCGCGACCGTCGCGGCCGCCACCGTCTCGCCGAGCACGATCAGGGTGAACAGCCCGTACCGCTCGGCGATGTGGTGCGGGTGCCAGGAGGTCTGCATCCGCAGTTCGGCGACCACCGGCACGGCCAGCTCGCACAGCACCCCGAGCGGGATGACCACCGGCCGGACGGCGTCCGGCAGCAACACCACCACCACCCAGCCCACCTGGCAGAGCGCGATCCCCACCGCGTACCGCACGGCGACCCGGCGCGCCTCGCCCTGCTCGCTGGCCGCCGCCCGCAGCCACTGGGTGACCATCGCCAGGCGCATCACCACGTACCCGGCGATCGACAGCGTCAGGTCCTGGGTGGCGAACAGCCGTGGCACCCCGGCCGCGAGGACCAGCACCCCGGCGATCTGCACCAGCGTGGTGACCCGGTACGGCACGTCGTCGCAGTCGTACGCGGAGGCGAACCAGGTGAAGTTCATCCAGGCCCACCCATGGACTAACCACGCACAGCCTACCCGGGGAGCCCGGTCGACAGGTAGTCCAACGTTGAAGCCCCGCCCGGTGAACCCGGACGGGGCCTCTGAGGCGCCTGTCAGTGCGGGATGCCCATGATGATCTGTCGGGCATCCTGTCGGAGCAGTTCGGCGCACACGCGGGCGCCCAACGTCGCCGGGTCTCCCTGGTGTTCGTCCCACATCATCGCGTTGGCGAACTTAGAGCCCTCTCGGTCGAACACCATTCCACGCAGGACAAGCTGTCCGTCGCCTTCGGTGGTGCAGTACCCGGCGATCGGGCTGTTGCAGTGTCCGCGAAGGCCGTGGAGCATGACGCGTTCGGCGGTCACTTCCCGTTGCGTTTTCTCGTGGTTGACCTTCTCCAGCAGCGCGGCGACGGAGTGGTCTTCCTGGCGGCATTCCAGTCCGAGCACGCCGGCACCGACGGCGGGAAGCATCTCGTCCATGCCGAGCACGTAGCCGGGGCGCTCGATTCCGAGTCGGGCCAGTCCGGCGACGGCGAGGATCATGCCGTCCGGCTTCACACCGTCGAGCTTCTTCTTCCCGTCCAGTTTTTCGAGCCTGGAGCCGACGGCGCCCCTGACCCGAACAACCTTGAGATCAGGGCGGGCGCGAAGAACCTGCGCCTTACGGCGAACGGCGGACGACAGGATGACCGAGCCGGCCGGGAGGTCGGCGAGCGACTTGTACTCGGAGCCCTCCGGGAAAAGGAGGACATCGCGGACGTCCGGCCGCTCCATGTACGCGGCGAAGACGAGCCCCTTCGGAAGAGGGACGTCTCCCGGTACGTCCTTGACGCAGTGCACGGCCATGTCGACCTCACCGCGCTGGAGCAGCGTGTCAATCTGCTTGGTGAAGAGGCCTTTCCCGCCCAACTGGGCGAGATCCCCTTGCCACTTGTCGGCCTCCGTGGTGACCGGGACCACCTCCGTTTGAAGGTCCGGCTCGTGCACCTTCAGGGCCGCGATCACCATGTCCGTCTGGACGAGCGCGAGCGGGGAACTTCGCGTCCCGATTCGGAGAAGCCGCTTCGGGAAGTCGGTGCTCATTCAGGTGGTCCTCTCGTGTCGGGTCTCTTGGTAGGTGACGCTCCCAGGAAGTTGGAGCGGCACCACGATGCGGGCGGCCACGGCGGGGTGAAGAAGGTGCTTCGCCTCTTCACGCGTTGCCCAGCGCCACGCGGACAGTTCGCGTGCTTGCAGAGAGATCCGGTCGGTGTCGGCAGCGCTGAGCATAGGACCGGCCCACAGGAACACGAGCCGGTCACGTGCGCCGGCCCGACGGGCTTGTGCCCACTCCACGCCGAAGAGGTCATCCGACCGAATGTCCAGGACAATGCCCAGCTCTTCGCGGGTCTCACGGAGGGCAGCGTCAAGCGGCGACTCCCCCGCTTCGACCACACCGCCAGGAAGGTGCCACGTCCCAAGTCCGGCAGCCTGAACGATCAACAGCCGGGAGGCCGGGTCGGTGCACAACACGTACGAGGTAACGGGGTGGCCCGGTGCTACGCCCATATGTTCCTTTCCGGCTCATCTGATCGGTGCGGCCCGCCCCAGTTAATGGAGTTGATGACCTTCCCGGAGCGGGAGTCGTGGGTTCTAGGAGGGGTCATCCTGGTTGGGGGTCACCCCGACATCGAGAAGTTGAGCGAGTTCGGTGGCGACCTTCGGCGGGCGGTCAACGAGGTTGGCCGGACAGTCCCATACCCGATCGGGCGAACCGGGTTCCCGCAGGTACACGACGTCCTGAACGACGTTGCGAACGAACCCAAGTCGCCCGTCGCCTCGGGTGTCGAGTACGACCGAACCCACCGAGGGACCGAAGAGGGGAACAACCTTGCGCAGGGCGCCCGTTCGCGCGTTGCTTCGTCGAAGCGTCTGTTCGGCGCGTCCGGCCCCCTTCGGCCGCTTGTTAGCCACGCGATCCCTTCCTAGGTCGACCTGATTTGTGCGCCCCGCCCCGGTCGTCCACGTCCGTCCAAGTCGTGTCACCGGAGCGGGGGTTGAACATCCTCCGGCGTCGCAGGACGACGGGGGTCTTGGGCCGTCACCCCCTGCCGTGTCTGCCATGACAGCAACAGGGGATGACGGGCGCTCGCGGGTGTCCGGAGCGCTTCCCGACGGGTGCAGTCAGATGACCAGCCCCCACCCGCCGGAAATTGAAGGGGTCGCCCTGGTCTGATCCCCGACAGACCGATGACCAGGGCGACCTGCGTACGGCGGCCCGTACGCGCCCACCGAACGGCCTCGGTGGGGGTGTCCCGGAGCCGGGGGTGGTGAAAAGCTCCGGGAGATCATGGGGGTACGAGAGGGTCCTACGCGCCAGCGGGATGACCGCGCAGCAGCAGGGGAAGCCCGGTTCCCTGTTCGACGGCCCGGAGCGCGTCGATCACCCGGGCCGCTTGCTCGGCGTCGGTAACGCTACGGAGGTCCCCCGGCGAAACCCACGCCGTCCGGAGAACACCGCTCTCCTCAACGGGCGGGGCGGAGACGCGGTCGGCCTTCCGATCCGTGAGCCGGCCACCCCAGAAGACGAAGTTCACTCCCTCCGGGACCTCCCTCGCCGAGACGTAGTCCACGGCAACCAACTGCCAGAGGTCCAGGACAAGGCCAGTCTCCATCAGGACGCGCCTGGCAGCGGCCTCGTTGGGTACCTCGTACGGCTCCGCGTTGCCGCCCGGAAGGATGAGCTTTCCGGGCTTGTACGCCGGTTCGACCATGAGCACGTCGCCGGCGGGGTTGAGGGCCACCGCCATGCAGCCAAAGCGTCGTCCGGGCGGGTTGGTCATGATGGCGGGGAGCGTGTTCAACTTGGGTAACCCTTCGGCTAGTTGGGCGGTACGTGGGGGTTATTGCTCCGCATTGGCACGCTGCTGTGCGTGGTACAGCTCCAGCGCGCGAAGGCACCAGCGGCAGGCAAGAGCGGGTAGTACGTGGCCTTCGACAACGAGATCCCCGACCGGGGTCACGTCCCGATCGAGTTCGCACTTGAAGCACCTCCCGGCGAACCAGACGAGTCCCAACTTGACCGGCGGGAGTACACCGGTCTCCAGGACGGTCACGGCCGGTCCCGCCGGAGGGCTCTTCGCTCCGCCACCCGACGCATGACCGGTTCCGAAGCGGAGACTCCGGCCATGAGGGACGCGGCGAAGACCAGCAGGAAGACAAGGCCGGTCGTGGACGGCGGGGCGTCCGGGATCAGCATCGTGATGGCCTGAGCCAGTCCGCCGCTGACGAGCCCGACAACGAGGGTCGCAACCAGCACGTCCAGCGGACTGGACTTCACCGGCTTCACGAAGCCCGCCGTCGGCGAAGCCGGGTGTCGGTCAGGTCGGAGTCCCGGTTGCGGATGGCGATCTTGTCGGCGAGCTCCCCGGGCGGCGCCGGCGGTCGCTCCAGGTAACGGCTGTCCGTCTCCCACTCGTAGCCGTTCTCACCCCGGACGAAGACGGCCTTGCTCTTGCCCCCCGCCCGGTCCACGAGGATGCCGACCCGGCCGTTGAGGACGTCCAGGACGAGCGCGTTGATCTCCGCCGCGTACGGGTTGGTCAGCGGGCGCATGTGCGTCGTCTTCGGGTCCTGCTCCGTGTAGTGGATGCTGATCTTGACCGCGTGGTCCGAGCACTCCGGCTTGCCGCACGAGCACGGCGGGAAGTCCCGGTCGTGGTACGACCAACCGGGGTCTCGCTGGGGGCGCTCGGCGGGCTCACGCGTCGTCATGATCAGTTCTCCGTGGGGGTGTTCATGCTCCAGGTCTGCACCGTGTGTGGTTCAAGCGTCGCGCTTCGGCGCTACCCTGTGAAGGAGCGCCATGTCCCGCAACGGGGGGGCGCCGGTCGTGGGACATGAGAAGGAGCAACCGGATGGGTGCGCAGGAACGGCAGCTTCATCCGGACAGGTCGCCCCGCCACTTCTACGGCTCCGAGATCCGCCGGTTCCGCAAGCTGCATGACAACATGTCGCTTGCCCGACTGTCGAAGATCATTAACTTCTCGGTGTCCCACCTGAGCCGGATCGAAGGCGGGGAATCGAAACCACCTGAGGGACTGTCGGAATTGCTGGACGCCGCCTTCGGGACGGACGGTCACTTCCAACGGCTCTACATGCTGGCGAAGAAGGAACCCTTCCCCGACAAGTACGGGACGCTGCTCAAGCTGGCAGCAACCGCCCGCGCACAGGCTACGTACACTCTCAGCTTCCCGGGCTTGCTCCAGACGAAGGCGGTCGTCCTGGCAATGCTCCAGGCCGGCGAGCCCTTCGCAGACCCGGTGGAGATAAACGATTGGCTCACCACCCGACTTGAGCGACAAGAGCGCGTGTACCGCCAACCAGCAGAGTGCCGGTACTGGTTCATCGTGGACGAGTACGCCCTTGTCCGCCCGATCGGGTCACCAGCCGTCATGGTCGAACAGCTCTCCAAGGTCCTTGAGGCAAGTGAACTTCGACACGTCACGGTTCAAGTGCTCCCGCTCCGCGCTGGCGCGCACTCCGAGTTGGGCGGCTCGTCCCTCACTCTGCTGACCCTGGATGACGGGTCGGAAGTTGCGTACGAGGAAGGCAGCCGAAGCGGGAAGCTCTTCGAAGACTCCCAGGACGTACAGCACCGCCAGGGGCTCTACGATCTGCTCAGGGCCCAAGCTCTGTCTCCGACAGACAGCCAAGCCAAGATCAGATCGGCACTGGAAGGATTCACCGATGCAGCCCCACGGCAAGCCTGAGAAGTTCGTCAAATCCAGCTACAGCAACGGGCAAGGCGGGGAGTGCGTCGAGTGGGACGTTAACCACCCGGCTCGTGTGCGGGACAGCAAGGACCCCGACGGCCCCCGCCTCAACTTCTCGCCCGAAGGCTGGAGTTCGTTCGTGGCGGCCGTAAAGGAAGGCACCTTCGGAGACGTCTGAGCTGTCCACCAGAGGGCCCGGAGACCCCACTACCCACCCGCTGAGTAGTGGGGTCTTGTCACGCCTGAACCTACGCGGCTACCGCTCTCCCCCCGCTGTCCTCACCGTGCGCGAATCGGTGCAGCAGCGTTGGTAGCCACCCGTGTTCGCCCCACTCACAGCCGGTGAACACGTCCCACTGCCGGTACTGCCGCAACTTCGGACACCACACCCATTCGGCCATGCCCACGAGCCGGCCGGTCCGCTGCTCTCGCGCTTCCAGACGGAAGCCGGGGTACCCCTGTGAAAGCGCGCGAACGGTTCGTGCCGTCCGCATGCCCTCACTCCTCAGCACGCCGTGCAGATCCTCACACGACGTGACGTCCACTCCCCCCAGCATGATGACCGCTTCCGGGCACGGTTCCCACGTGACCAGCTCCGGGCTCATGTTGTTGGGCACGCTGACCACAATTTCCGCCACGTAGGGCACCGGGTGCGTAACCATGCGTAGACAATAGGTCATTCGTTCGAGTAACGGAAGGGGATATTCCGGATCACCCCCAAGCGTCACGCCATCAAGTTGATCAAGGCTCCGCACACAGACGGCCCTACTCCCATAGACGCACGGGAGGCCGGAAGGTTGCGCCCCAGTTTTCCGCCATTCCCATGCCGGGGCAATTCCTTGATCAAGTCTGGGCAAACAAAAAAGGCCACCCACCATCACGCAGGGTGACAGTGGGTGGCCGAAAATCGCCTAGCCATCGTCACGTGACGATGGTGCCCCAACGAAGGCTCAGCAGCAGGGATCGTGCTGCGGCATAATCGCCTCGGGTGAGGGCGGCTATCACGGGATGTGCGGGTCCGTAAGCGTCAGCGCGCAGTAGAAACGTTGCTTCCGCCGCGCCGTCGGAGTCGAGTAGCTGAACGTCTGCGATTGAGGCCTTGAAGTCGACCACGACGGTTCGACCTTCGGAGGCGGGGAACGTCTTTCGCACCTCAGGCCCCGATCACGTACATGTCTCCGAAGGCCGCCTTCGCCTTCGCGCGGGTCTGCCGGATCTGCGACGGCTCCATGTAGATATCCGCCGCAAGTTGCTTGTCGTTCTCGGTGCCGTAGAACGGGACCGGAGCTATGCCGTACGTCGCTTTGAGGACGCGGCGCTGTCGGGCGCCCATCATGCCGAGCACAGTGTGCACGCGCTGACGCATGAACTTCCGCCGGGCGTCGTCCAGATCCCGGGGCTCCACGAGGTCCGCCGGCACGTCCAGCTTGTCCGCCAGCCGATCGGCAAGGGTCTCCCCTTCGGTGCCGGCTATCGGGGCGTCCAGGTAGTCAACGCCCATCCAAGCGAGACGAGCGGCGTTGGCCTGATCCGGGGAGAGCTTCCGTCCGTTGGGAAGGCCGGACGTGCACACGCGCTCAGCGGCGTACGGGTCTCCGCCAGCCTCACGAAGGGCGGCTTCGAAGTCCTTTGCTGCCTGCCCGCTTGCCCCGGTACGGGTCTCCGCCCGGCGGTGGTCGGAGAGCACGCCCTTGATGGTCGTGTCTATGTAGGTGAAGAACTCCGCAACGCTCTCCCCTTCGAAGCGGCGGAGGGCCAGCCAGACGGCCGTACGGGCTTCCTGTGCCATGTCCTCAGCGAGTTGAGGGTTGGGCTCGTAGCTGATCGTGGCGTACTTGCTCGCAAGCTGGAGTACGCGTTCTTCGGTAGCATCGATGACGGCGGCGACCGCCTCAAGCTTGTTGTTCTTCGCGTCCTGAATCTGGGCAGGGGTCAGCGAAATCAAGGCTCTGCTCCGGGGTGCTAGATGGATCTCTGCACCCCGCCTGGAGTGCAGAGGTCACCCGGAGCGGGCTTTTGGGCATGCCGAATCGAGCGCGGGCATGCGTCATGGAGTCGCGGCGAAGTGGCCTTGCGTAACCCCGGTCCGGGCTAGCAGGACGGCGGCTTGCGCATGGCCTTCGTCGTTGCGTGGAAGTCGAAGTTACGGAGGCGGTCCGACACCAACAAGGCCGTTTCACCTGGACAAACAGGCCCAAAGCAGGGCATCAACACCCGCGCGAAACTGGACCGTTAGCAGGCTCATCCCTAGGGCGGAGACGAATGAGCCCGCCGTGACACGGTCGTGATCAACATCAAGACCATCGTCACGTGACGATGGTCAATGGGTCAGAAATCGGCGCCGTAGAGGCTTCCCCACGAGCGCTTGCCGATCTCCGCCTCAGCGATAATCGGCACTCCGTAGAGATCGAAGGTCATGCACTTTTCGATCTCCCGGGCAACCTCTTCGGCATCCTTCGCGGGCACCGACGCAAGCAGCTCGTCATGAATCGGCAAGCGCAACAGGTGCGACAAGCCGGCCTCTTGGATGTTGAGCATGGCTTGCCCGAGGCAGTCCCTAGCAGCGCTTTGACAGGCGTAGTTGACGACGGCAAAGGCTCTGTCCCGGTCAAGTGGAAGCCGCCGGCCGGTGGCAGAGATGAACACCATGCGGCGGGCTCGTGCCTCCCGTTGCCACCGGTTCGACGCCCTCCGGATCTCTGGATACAACCGGTCATACTCGGCGAAGGCACGGGCCATGGCCTCTTCGCTGGCACCGGTCTGCCGCGCCGCCGTACTGACGCCACCTCCGTACACCTTCGAGAACCCCGCGCCTTTGAAGACCTTGCGATCCTTCTCGGTGGCGCTGTCCCCTTTGATGAGCCGGGCCGTAAACCAGTGAATGTCTTCGCCGGCTAGGAAGCCCTCAGTCATCCGCTTGACCCCTGCCAGCGCGGCCAACACGCGCATTTCGACGGCAGCAAAGTCCACGCTAACCATCACGTGGCCTTCGTCAGCGAGCAAGCACCGGCGGATCATCTGGTCCGAAGAGGGAAGGGTCTGGAGCGCTGGCCGTTGCACACTCATCCTTCCCGTGCGTGCGGCCAATGGCCGGATTCCCGGGTGTACGCGCCCCGCATCGTCCACAGAGTGCAGGAAGGTTTCCGCGTAGGTCGTCCCCCACTTACCGGCGCGCTTCGAGCGAAGTACCGCTTCCGCCACGGGGTTTGGCGTGCGAACTCCCAGCCGATTCCACTGGAGATCCATGTCAGCGAGACGCAAGAGTACGGCCTTGTCGACCTTGAGCGCGCCGGAGGCCGTACGCTCCGTCAGTGTCTCGCCCATGCCCATGAGGGCTTCGGCGATCTGCTTCGTGGCGTTGACGGACGCTACCCCGTACCGGGCAGCCTTCTCCGAGAACTCCGCTGCCTCCGTCGAGAGTTGGACGGCCAGCCGGCGCGTGTAAGGCACGTCCAGGACGAGCCCGGTCCGCTCCATGACCATGCACATCCGGGCAAGGTCGTGCTCGTAGTCGATGAGCGCTTCCCGCACGCCCAACCGGCGAAGCTCCGCCCGAAGAGCCGGCTCCAGACGCGCTGTCAGAATACAGTCAAGTCCGCCGTAGAGGTTGAACGTTGGGTGGTCCAGATCAATAGCGGCGAACCCCGTGGACTTCGTGAGCCCCAGCGACCGGAAAACGCCCGTGAGGTCCCCTTGCGTGTCGGGTGCCGTCGGGTCGACCCAGAAGGCAGACAGGGGTTTGAGGGCTGTTCCGATTCCCCCTTCCGCCGGTTGGCGCGGATCAATCAGGGTCGCTAGTACGCGCGTATCTGTGACCCGGTCCACGAGGTCTTCCAGCGGGATTCCGGCATGCCGGTCGATCACCAACAAGTCGTACGACGCGTTGTGGATCAGCATTTCCCGTGTATGGGTCAGCGCGTCCCGGGCGTACTGCCGGAACCAGCCGCCACGCTCCCAGTGGATCACCCATGCGTCGTGAGCGTCACCGAACTGCACTGTCCGAAGGCGGAAGTCCGAGGCGAAGAGCCGGAGCCCCGTGGTCTCGGTGTCGACTGCTACCGGGCCCCGGTTGCTCGCCTGACACCACCACTCCCGGAACTCGTCCAGGTCGTCCACGGTGGCCGGCACGTGGACGCGAACTGCCTCCCCGGCTACCTCGTGCGTATAGGTCCGCACTACACCCCCCTTCGGGCAACAAAAAAGGGACCATCGTCACGTGACGATGTCCCTGATTGCTGCCGCTAGTTGAAGATTCCCGGCGCCCCCTTGTTCGGCTGATCAGTCAGCCGCACACCGAAGAAGGTGATGCCAGTGTTGGTCTTGCGCTTCGTCGCGCCGCGCTCTTCCATGGCCCGATAAAAGGTGGTGCGTCGCCAGCGTTCGACGAGCGGCAGATTCTCCGCATCGCACCACGTCAGGTACTCGGAGAAGAGTTCGTTCCCTAGGAACCGGTCGGAGTCCGCTCCGGTGATCTCGACTACGCCGGGGCAGAACCCCTGTAGCTCGTCGGAGACTTCGCGGTATTCCTTCGTTGCGTTCCGCACCGGAGCCGGGTCTTCGAGACCGCCGGCGTACCACTCCACAGCGCCCCTGACCGCCCATGCTGCGATGCCCTGAGCCTCCGCCAGTAGGGCGTCAGAGAGCCCGTAATCCCGCTCATGCGGAGCGAAGTAGCGGTTGAAGGGCACCATCTTGACGCGGCGCCACAAGCCTTCGTCCGCTCCCTTGAAGCGAGGCTTGTGGTTCGTGGCCAAGAGGATAAGGAAGGTCGGGGCAAAGGTGAAAAACTCCTGGCGCAAGAATCGCGCCGTCACCTTGTCCTTACCGGTCAAGTTCTTGAGGACGCTCTCCGACATGGCCTTGCCGCTCTCACCTTCGGAGGCCATGACGAGCCGTGAACCCCGAAGCGCTGCAAGATCGTTGGGGATTCCGCCGGACCGTCGCTCTTCGAAGGTAGCGAAGGGCGTAGTCGTCACGAGCGGCCCAAAGACCTCCGTAAGCGTGTCCGTGAGAACAGACTTCCCGTTCGCGCCGGAGCCGTGAAGCACACAGAAGCACTGTTCCGACACGTGCCCGGTGATGCCGTACCCCACGAGCCGGCGGAGGTACCCCGGCATGGTCGGCATGCCCGGCATGATCTCCGAGAGGAACTGTTCCCACCGAGGCGCCGGGGCGTGCGCGTCGTACACCAGCGGCAGCGACACCGTGAGCATGTCCCGCTTATCGTGCGGACGGAGCTTGCCTGCACGAAGGTCAACAACACCGTTCTTAAAGCTCAAGAGGTCCGGTCGCGCATCGAACTCGTCCGCCTTGACGTAGACCTCCGGAACGCTGCGAAGCTCCGTGAGGATCGCATCAATGCCCGTGGTGTTCAGGAAGCCCTTCGCCGCCGTGGTCTCACCGGCCAACGCCAGTGCTGCGCCCATACGGTGGATTTCCTGACGGACCCTCACTTCTGACCGGTCCCACGTCCGCCCGTTCCAGGTGTAGAAGCCGAGACCGGGAGCGAACTTGATCCTCCCGTCCGTCCAGGCCACGAGGCCATAGGCGTTCATGGCGTTCGTGGCACCGAACTTCTTCACGAGCTGGCCCAACAGCCGGGCGGCCTCAAGCCCTTGCTCCCGATCAACGAAATCGGCGCCGGTTCGCTCCGCCAACTCCGCGCTATCGGCAGCGTCCTGAGCGTCCACGGTGGCCACCAGCGGACGAGCCGACTTGACGGCGGAGTGGAGTGCCAGCGGGAAGGCCACCGGGTTTCGTGCGCGCCAGTCGGTGAGGTCGTCGCCCTCGTGCGGCACGTCCAGGACGAGCACGCTCAGCCCCCGGGCGTCGAGACCTTCGGCGAGTTTGCGCATGAAGCCCCGGCCGGCGGTGTCGTTGTCTCCGCACACAATGACCTGAGATCCACGGAGGCCGGCTGCCAACTCGTCCAGAAGTTCCGGGGAGTTGACGAGCGACGCGCCCCGGATCGCTACTGCGTCGTACCCGACGGCTACAGCGCTCAACGCGTCCCCGGGGCCTTCGGTGATGATGACCGTTCCGAAGGTGCCTTGTCCCTTGAAGACCCCGTACGAAGACCAGCGCTCGCCGGGTGGGTTGCTGAGGCTGACCCATCGAAGCGGGCACTGCCCGGTAAGGTCTCGTCCCTGGACGGCCCGCGCCACCCCGTCGAAGCCCCGAAGCGGAACCACGATGCGCGGGAAGCGGGTGTACGCGGCTGAGCGGTACGGGAAGTCCCACGTCTCCGCCCCGTGGTCGGCGCCTAGCTCCAGGTCGTGAGCCAGCTCGTCCCCAACTCCGAAGCGCTCAAGGATGTAGTCGAGAGCCCGGGAGCCGGAGGGGCTGTCGGAGCGGTGCAGCCAGGCAATCGCCCGATCCAGGTACGAGGCCAGTGCGGCAACTCGCCCGGTTCCCACGATGGTTGGCCGTTCGGCCGGAACGGTGGCGCCGTCGCCTTCGGCGTCGAAGAGGTCCGCCCATTCGAGCCCGGCCTTGCCGATTACGTCGCCGGTGAGGCAGCCGGCGCGGCACGTGAGCCGCACCTTGTGGTTGCTACCGCGCCAGATTCGGAGGGACGGGCGGGAGTCCCCGTGAGCCGGGCAGGCAGCGAGGTACCCGCCGTCGGACTCTTCGGTGACTTCTCGGAAGCGGGACAGGATGTCAGCGAACTGCACGGATCACCCCCGGGCCGTAGACGGCGCGTACGTCTTCGACCAGCGCGGCGAAGGCGTCCAGGTCGCACCTCAGGTACCAGCGGCCGGAGTCGATACCGCGCGTGAACGGAGTGAAGCCGTACAGCTTCCGCATGGAATCCGTGTCCATGCCCAGCAAATGCCGAATGCGGGTCCAGGTGCGAACCGTGAAATAGACCTTGCCCCGGCGAGCAGCGACGCCACGGGTCTTGACCACGGCCACCCCAAACGGAAATCCGGCATTGTCAGCTTCGGTCTCCGCCTGTCGCAGGAAGCCGGGAATCGTCGACCTCTTCACGTATTTGCACTCCAGGACGAACGGCACAACGTGCACGTCTGCTACGTCCTTCGAGCCCTCTTGAGCCGGCCGCCGGGCGTTTCCCCAGAAGAACGGGTCTCGAAGCCTGCCGTCCTCATCGAGAAGGCCAAGCTCCCTGTTGAGGTAGTCCCGGACGGCGGATTCCCACGCTGTTCCTTTGCGCTTGTTGGCGTTAGTCATCGCGGCCCCAGAGGACGGCGACGGCTATGACCAGCGCGCAGAGGAGAACACCGCTCACGGCCGCCACCAGAAAGAACGTCAGAGGTTCGCTGGTGATGATGATCATTGGTGCCTCCTAGTTGCAGTAGTCGCGGTCTTCGTCCAGCTCCACCGGCCCGGGACTCAGAAGCCGGACATGCTCAGCACCGATCCAGACAGCGCGAAGACTCCGCCGCTTGCGAAAGCCGGACTCAGCGCCAGTCGGCTTGAGTTTGAGCATGGGACGGAGCCTGCCGTCCACGCGTACGGTGACCACGAGGTCAACCACCGCATCAGCCAGCCGAACCCGGTTGCCTTGTCGTGCCGCGTAGCACACGAGGTCACCGGGGTACATCTCGTCTGCCGCGTAGTCTGTGACAACTCCCCGCTCAGACACTGGACTTCACCTCTTCTCTTCGTCGTGATGCATTAGGTGCAGGTAGGCCGTGAAGGCCTGTTGGCTCATGGCGCCGTTGCCTACGGCCTTGAGCTGGGCTGACCTGTTGAGTCCCTGGACACGAGTGATCCACCCCCCGGGAAGGCCCATCAACCACTCGCCGAAGACGGCAGCAAGCCGGCGCCCACCACGCGGGCCGATCTCTACCGGCGCCGGCGCCGCACGACCGATCAAGGTTTCCCACCGATGGACGGCAGCGGAGAAATCTCCCCACCAGTCCCCCGGGGAGTGGAAGCCCTCCGACGGAGCGTTGAGCTTGTCCACGGAGTCCGCCGGAAAGAGCCTGGCGACGGCGGTCACGAGGTCATCGCCTCCGGAACCGCGCTCAGCCTTCGCGTAGTCCGGTCCCCTCGTGGCGTCCGATGCGGTCGGGGTGGGAAGCAGGGGAAGCGATGCAAAACCACCTGTCGCGGCTATGGGCGGCTCCAATTCGGGCCGCTCGAAAGCTAGTCCATCGCGCGTCGTACCCGACTTCGGCCAAGTCCCCGAGAACAACCGAAAGCCCCCGAGACCGGATTGCGGCAACGTTCTCCAAAAACACGTAATCCGGTCGTAGAACGCGAACGGCCTCCGCGACGTGTCGCCAGATGCTTGACCGTGAACCACTGATTCCCGCCCTCTTCCCCGCATGGGATATGTCCTGGCAAGGGAATCCGGCGGTGATGATGTTGACTTCGCCAACTAGGCGCGCCCAGTCGAACTCTCGAATGTCCCCAAGGTTCGGGGCGTGCGGGTAGCGGGCAGCGAGGATGAGAGCCGCGAACGGGTCAACCTCCGCCACGTAGCGGACCCGCTCCCCAGTGAGGGCTTCGACGGCCCGGCCAAGCCCGCCATATCCGGCGCACAGCTCAAGAATCGGCATGCGCCCCCCTAGATGAGAAAGGGGCGGAGCCCCGAAGGACTCCGCCCGGTGACCTCACGACTCGTCGTCGTACGGGTCGTCAGCGATAGCCGCGCTGTACGCCTTGAGAACCTTGATGACGGGCTTCCGAAAGGCGACAGCCTGACCCGAAGAAGTCGTGAACTCGACTAGCTCCAGGCTCAGGCTGCACAGCGCCTCACCCCCGACGGCGTCAAGGGCGTCGTCGATCTCGTGGAGCACCTTGACCAGCTCCCACGACGTTGAGGTGAGCTGGCCCTTACCGAGGTGGTAGTCCTCAGCGAGACGGAAGGTGATCCGGGTCTGCGGCGCCGGCCCCCGGCCCAACCGAGCCTGAGCCTTGCGGTCCGCCAGCAGAGGCGGACAGGTGCACGGGGTGCCGGCCTCCTCTTCCGGGCTCAAGTAGTTGACGCCGTCACACTCGTGGATCGGACCGCCAGTTCGGCCCCAAAGCACGAAGCGGCTGTCAATGTCCTTGACGCCATCAATGACGACCTTCACGGAATCGGACGTGGTCAGCACCTCAAGGAAGTCTTCCTTGCTGGTCTCCCACTCTTCCGGCGTACCGCCCATGAGCTGAGCAACAGCGGCGGCAACCTCCGGGTCGCCGGTAGTCACGCGCCAGCTCTCCAGCGCGACGGGCCGGTCATTGACAGAGCGGCCAGCCCGGAACCGGAACGCCATATCGTCGGCGAAGACCTGACGCGGCTTCGGCTTGGCCTCCGGGTCGGTGTCCCAGATCTGAGTACGCAAGTGCGCCCCCCTTGATTGTGAGGGCGGGTCACCATCGTCACGTGACGATGTCCCCGCCGTTGTTGTCTGCCGGTACTGGAGTGCCAGCGATTCCGGCTAGCAGGAGCGGCGCTGAGTGCCTGTCACAAGCTTCTTCGCACTGGACGCAATGGCGCTGCCGAGTACGGTCTTGCTGATGTCCCGGTCCCACTCGAAGACCCGGCGGAGCGTCAAGAAGATCTCGAACACTTCCCGGTCGATCCGGACGGGAATGAACTCCCAGCCCTCCGGGGTGATGTGGAGAACCGCCGCGCCGTCGAACTCCGGCATCGGCTCACGCGACCCATCCGGCGAGATGATCCAGTCGGCGTGCGCGTACGCGGCCATCTGCAAGGCGACTTCGGGGTACGTGCTAGCCGCCGTCTTCCAGTCGGTCATGATCAGGTGCGGCCGGCCGGCGGGGTCTAGCTTGCCGTCCTCGTCCAGGTGAAGACGAAGGATCGCGTCGAAACTTCCCGCGTAGCTGTGGGTGTCGCTCCAGGCCACGTCTTCGGCGCGGACGAGCTGAGGTCCGACGGCCTCAAGGAACTCCGCGAAGCCGCGCTTGTACGGCTCCATGTCGGGATGTACGCGCCCGACGACCTCACCGCGAATCATCCGCTCGAAGAGATCGTGAGCATCGGAGCCGATCTGTGAGCGGAGCTTGGTGTACCGAATGTGCGCGTTCTTGAGGTAGTCAACGGCGCCGGCTTCGTCCCGCTCAGCGATGCTGGAGACGGCGGCTAGGTTCTGCACGGCGGTCTCGGCGGTCAGCCGTGCAGCCCAGAACTTGAGAAACGGCTTCGGCAGCATCTCGATGACGCTCGTGACGCCGGGTACCTTCTCGGCGGTCTCGGCGTCCACGTAGAAGCGGCTGCCGGATCGCTTGATGGTGCGGACCTTCCCCATGCGCGTGCCCCCTTCGGGCTCGTGATCGTCTGTCACGAGGTAGGGAGCGCACGGGATTCACGAGTGATGAGTGACGGCCTGGACGAGCTGGCCGGTATCACTTAGGGGATCCCTAAGTGATATGTGAGTGGCCGTGAAAATCAACACTCATCACCTGGAAGAGGGCATGAAAAAACCCCCGGCTCCGCTGAGGGAACCGGGGGCTCGTGGTACTGCTGTGGACTACAGCGCGGCCCGTGCCTTCGCAAGGTCGCTGATCAGCTTGTCCAGGGCGTCACGCACCTTGTTCCGGTGCGCGTTGTTCATCTTCTTGCCACGGGAGGTGACCTGAGAGAAGTTCTTCCGGGCGCGCTCGATGCGCTCGAAGTCCTCTTGTTCTGGGGTCTTCGGTGCCCTGTCTCCGCCCAGCTCTTCGGCTTCGTCGGCGGACAGTTCGCCGGCCGTCACCCGTTCGGCAAGCTGCTTCTTCCGGGCACGGTCCAGGCGTCCACGCTCCGCGCGGGTGTGACGGGGCAGTCCCTTGCCGGGAAGCTGCTCAAAGTACTTCCAGACCGCCTCAGAGGCCGTGAGACCCTCGTTCTCCTCCGCCTCCGGGTCGAAGTGCTCCCGGATGACCTGGAAGCCGTCCGTCTCAAACTGTTCCGCGTTCTCCCCGTCCAGCGACTGGACGAACTCCGCCACTACGTCCACGTTGCGGTTCTGGTAGGCGGTGAGCATGGTCTTGTAGGCGTCTTCGTTGTCCGGGTTCTCCGGGTTAGCCGCAGCGAGAGAGCCCTTGATGACCTCCGCCATGGCATCCTTGCCAGCCTTCGAGTCCAGCCGCAGATCCACCGTGCCCCACTTGTTGCGGGACCCGAGTCGGACCTTGAGGCCGATCTCCGAAAGCACGCGCGCCCGATCGGCCACCTCTGCGGCGGCCTTGATGGACGCGCTGAAGACCTCAATGCCCTCTGCGATGAGCTTCCGGCCGTTGGGAATGTCGTCAATGCTGGTCGTCTCAGGACTCGCCGGCGTGGCAGGGGTAACCGGGACAATGGGTGCTGGCTTGATCTTCGTCTTCGCTGCCTCAGTGACAGCCTTCTTGAGCCTCGTCCGGTGCTTCACGGGGAGACGGTCGATCAGACGGCGCGCCTTCGCTGCCGCGTGAAGCGCCTTCGGCTCCCCCTCGTTCTCTTCGGTGGCGTTGGCGCGAAGGTCCGCGACCTTCTTCGTCAGCTCTCCCACCCAAACGAGAAGGCCAGCTTCCTTGAGCTTGAGGTCTTCGTCCGACTTGCTGTCTTCGATCAACTGCGCGATACGGGAGAATCCCTCTTCGTCCGGGTCTCCGAACTGATCGAACGTGATTCCTGCGATGCGACCCATTTCCTCAATGGCCGCCCGGTCGAAGCCGCCGTCGGTTTCCGTACCGTTCCACTGGCGGGTAATGGATTCGGTCCCGACGTGCAACTTCGTAGCCGCCGGACTCTCTTCCGTGGTCTCCGCCGGGGCCTCCGGGGTCTCCACCGACGCTTCCGTAGCCGCCGGGGTCTCCGTGGCCTCCGGGGTCTCCGTGGCCTCCGCCGTGGTCTCCGGGGTCTCCGCCGACGTTTCCGGGGTCTCCGCCGACGTTTCCGGGGTCTCCGTGGTTTCTACCGTGGTCTCCGTGTCCTTCTTCTTACGAGGGGGCATGTTCCCATCCTTCGCGCGAGATACCCATGCCGGCTCGTCGGATTCGACTGCCGGACCTTCCAGATTGCCGCGCACCATGACGCAATCTCCGCACGGCCGTCCCGACTCTGACGTAACGTCAGTGGCGAGCGAGGCGAGTTTACCGCAAAACGTAAGCCCAGTCTCAAGGTCGGCAATGATGTGATGAACCGATCCGGCACCGACGGTTGCCCACGGGATCGACCAGTGTTCAGCCCACTCCTCAACCGCCTCAAAGCTAGAGAAGGTCCGGATAGCTTTACCATCTCGCTTACCGTTCACCGTGAGATACCAGGCACACCCCTGCCCGTCGGGCTCCGGCCAAGGGCTCAGGTTGAACGCTCCCGCCGGCACGTCCACGGCGAGCCGGTTGCGCTTGAGTGGCGTAATGGTCATCGTGCTTCCTCCCCGAAGCTCCCCGGTCCTACCGGGCCCGTGGCGACGAAAGTACAGTTCCACTCCGACGCTCGCAAGCGACATCGTCACGTGACGATGGTCGTTCAGGCATGACGAAGCCCCCTACCGCCAAGCAGGCAGTAGGGGGCAAAACGTCATCTGACCAGTGCGTCAGCCTCCATGCGGAGGGCTTCGAGCGTGCTCAGGTTGAAGACCGTACGATCGGCAAAAATGTTGTCCTGGACGGTCTCACTCTCGTGCTCCGAAGCCCCGGGGGTGCTGCTGGCCATGCCGCCACGGATGACCCGTACGAGCCGGAAGCCGGCCCTGCGGAGCGCTTCGGCCTCGTTGGGGTAGCGCACATCCGACACGACCACCGGGAGCCCCCAGCGGTCCGCCGTTCGGACCTTCTCTGTGAGCATCCGGATCCAGAACTCAGGATCAACGTCCCGGAGGTTCTGCCCTAGGTGCTGGAGCAAGCGCCGGCTCTCCGGATGCTGATCCTTCGCGGCTTCCCAGCTCTTCGTATCGACCACCTCCGAGAGCCTGACAGCCCCCAGTCCGAAGCGATCCATGACGAGCGGGTCAATCCTCAGGAGCATGTCCTTGAGCGGGTCGGCGAAGGCAAGGCGCGTGTACTGGAATCGGCTCACGAGCCTCTCAGCGATCGTGTCCTTTCCGGCGCGCGCCTTGCCGATCAGCGCAATGTGCGGGTGTCCCACGAGGGCTCTCCTTATATAGGGGTGTCAGCCCTTCTGGAGAGCCCCCGATTCCTACTCCTCAACCGGGACAGAAACCTCTGCCGGCGCCGGGGTACCGGCCTCGTTGGTCTTCGCGTTCTCAACGCGCTGGACGGCCTCACCGGTACCGAGAACGGCAGCGGCTACCGCGAGGATCAGTGCGCCGGGAAGCTCCGGCACGTAGTGCGCCACGAGAGCCAGCACGGACACGAGCACGGCGTACAGACGGGCGGGATGGGTAGTGATGAACTTCAACGGTTCCTCCTATTTGGTTACTGTCCGTAGATGAACTGAGCAGCTGCACAGTCGGGCGATACTCGGTCATTCCGGGCGCCCGGGCGCTACGCTGCGTGATCAGGCATTGGGTACGTTGAGACGAGCCCACGAGGTAGTACCGGGCCAGCCGTCGGCGTCGCTGCCGGAAAAGCCCAGCTTTCGCTGCCACTTCGCGTAGGACTGCCGGTCGGCATCGGTCCACTGAGGACCCGGGCTGCTGGAGTACGCCGAGCAACCCTCAGCGACGAGACGCTGACCCATGGCCGTGACCAGCGCACTCCGAGGCTGACTCTTGAACCAGTCGGCCCCCGGAAACGGCGCCGAACCGTCGGACGGCTTCGATCCGCCGCCGTTGATCTGCTTCGCCCGACGAGCGATCTCCGGGAGCTGAGCGCGTACCGCGCTACCCGGGCACGAGGTGTGGCCACCCCACGCACTACCGCCCATGCCGTGCCAGCCGAGACCGCGCCCGTTCGGGTCGCTGGTGACCTGGAGCGGAACGCCGTAGGTCCGGGCAGCCCACGCCAGTACCTCAGCGCACCGGTTGATCTGGGCGTCAGTCAGGGCGTCGCCGCCGTTGCCCTCGTTCTCGACGGACAGCCACCGGCGGTTGCCGCCGGCCTGAGCCCACGCCCGGTCACCGGTGTCAACCCACTGGTAGAGCGCGCCACCCTTGCCGGTACCGAAGTGGCTCGAAGCCTGAGCCGATGGGTTGCGGAACCAACTGTCAGTGCCGGAAAGGCTGCCGTCCATGATGTGAACGACCACACCGTTAACACCCTCCTGACCGCCGGCGGTGTGGTTGTTCGGGATCGGGCGCCACTGCGCGCCATTGAAGCGAGCCATCTGTTTCCCCCTGATTTTGGGCATGAAGAAACCCCGCCCGGTGAGCCCGGACGGGACAGAGACCATCGTCACGTGACGATGGTGGTTAAGCCTTCCCGATGGCCTTAGCCACGGTGGCGGTAGCCGCTACTACGCCAGAGACGGCGGCGACGGGAAGTGCGTACTTCCAGCGCTCCAGGTCTCGAAGGCGGTTCTCGTGGTCTTCCAGCTCTTCGCGCACCGACTCCCCCTGTTGGGTCATGGTGCGCATTTCCTCGCGGAGGCCAACGACTTGATCGTAAATTTCCCGGGCGCCGATCGACACGACTCCCAACGCGTCAGGTGGGGTCTCCGGGCCCTGTGAGCGGGATTGGGGCATTCGGGTCTACCTCCTCACGCCGAATCGTGACGCTGGCGGAGACCGGGCGGAAGTCGACGCACCGACGAAGTAAAGCGACCACGGCAGTCTCAGCGGTCTTGCGGACCTGTTCGCCGGCTATCCGGTAGGCCTCCGGGGTCGGCGGACCCGGGTCCTGGCCCGTGGCGTACGCAACCACTGCCCGTACATCGTCCACGGGCAGCATGATGCTCATGTCGTAGGCGCCGGCATCTGCCACGCGCACCCCCTTTCTAGTAACCCGCCGGAGCGGTGACAATCGCCCACGTGCCCGCACTGGTGGCGGCTGGCGCCGCTGAACTGGAGACCCCGGAGGCCAGCCCCGGCGAGACCGACAACGCCGGCGCCCCGGTGCTCACCCGGGCTTGCAGTAGGACCCGACGCCACCCACCGGAGGCCGGAGGATCGGGAAGGCTGTGCAGCCACTCACACGTGACCCACTGACCGGCGCCGGGGTTGAGCGTGACCCTGCTCTGTGTTGCCCGTCCGCTGTCCACGTCGAAGAGACGGAACTCAACGGCGCCGACGCCGGAGACGCTTGCCCGGACATCGAGCTTGAGGACAGACCGGGTCAGCGGTCCGGTGCCAATCTGAGCAACAGCCTTGAAACTGGCGGTCGCTGACCAGCCCTCATATGGGCTCATGGCCAGTGGCACGTCACGCCCGGTCCTGAATCCGCGTTCCAAGGAGTCCAGGCGTCTCCGGAGGCTCGTCAACTCGCTTGCCAGGCTAGGCGATAGCAGGGCTGCCGACACTGGCGAACACCTCCCCGGGCGTAAGGGCAAGTTCGGTCTCCGTGCCCGTGTTCGCTACCTTGTGACGAATCTCCGTGACCTTGAACCTTCCGTCGTGGCCCGGCCATTCCCCCGCCCGGACGCGCACGGTGACCAGTTGGCCAACCTGGAGATCCCCGACAGCGGGAAAGGTTTGCGGGCGGAGCTGGACAGCAGGGATCACGATCGGGACGGAACCCTCAGAAATCATCTGCTGTGCGTACCCGGTGAGCGTGTCCGGTGCAGTTACGTCCACGCGGGACTGAACAGAGGTGAGGCGCGGGATTCGCCGGCTTGCGTCGGTCTCGTGGAGTAGGTCGTACCACGACGAGACGAGCTGATCGGCGCCGTCTCCGGCACCTGTGACAATGGCCTCCGTCGTCATGGCCGTTCCGTCTGAACTGACCCCCGGGACCGCGCAGTTGGCTCCGTGCTCCAGAACGAAGTCAGTTGAGTCACCCGTTGACAGGCCGAAGACGAATCGGTTGGCGATCCTGCCGGACTGCCAGAAGTGGTCAATGCGGAAGTCGAAACCGCCTCGGACTTGAGACAGCTCTTCGACCGCCTGACCTACGGCCTTCCACTCGTACCGCCAGTACGAGCGGTCTCGGACAATCCCGGAGAGGTAGGTCTCATCGAAGGTCAGCGCCTTCGGTCCACTGGAGCGCACGAGATCCCCCGTGCCGTCCCCGAAGTCCTTGATGAGATCCCGCGCTATGAGCGCTTGATCCCGTGCGAGGAACGTGCGGTCTTCGGAGATGAACCGGTGACGGTAGTACGTCCAGAGCCCTTGCAGGTTGAGCGTCATCGTCTCGGCAGACAGGTCTACGGCGTACGTCACCAGCGGTCCGCCCCAAAGGATTTGCTCCCCGGCCTGGACGTAGACGAGTACCCGCCACGGCTTGAGAGCCTGCCAAGGGAGACCACGGACAGCCGGCCCCGTGAGAGGGATCTTGACGGACCCTTCGCCCGGTGCGTTGAGGACCCGGGAGAAGTTCAACTCAAGGGCAGGAAGCTCCCCCCAGACATCCCCGCTGGTGAACTCCGCGAAGAGGATTCGATATTGCATGATCCTCCATCACTCCGCCGGCATGATGACCATCTGGGAGTAGCTCTGCCACTCATCGAAGTAGCAGAACCCCAGCTGGGCATGCAACGCGTGCCAGACCTTGAGCGGGCGGTTCTTCGGGATCAGCACATGCACGGCGCCCGCATGAGGGGAAAGCCCGCTGTTCGTGTGCTCGTACATCCGGAGACTTTCCCAGTAAAGCGTGGTGTCGCTGAACGTCCAAATGGAATGCCAGCCCTCACGATCCGCCGGACCACCCACCCGGATCTGATAGTTGAGGATGCCGATTCGGTCGTACGGTGCCGCTGCCCCGTCGAACCTCAGGACCACACCGGACATGTTGGTGTCGGGGCCGTCCACTCCCCACCACCCGGACGAACCGCGCCCGGTCTGACCCATCATGACCGCCCGGTTGACGATGGGCTTAGCATCGGTCGCGCCCTTGTAGTAAAGGCGGTCTTCGTCTGTCGAGTAGATGAGCCCGCCGCGTGCCTGAGCGGAGGCCACAGAGGCAACCGACTGACCGGGAGCCGTCCTCAGCGGACTAAGAGCCGTCGGATCTCCCTGCCCTGTCGTAGAGAAGCGGAGGTCTTCCACGTCGGCGGCCTGGAGACTTGTCGCCCCCTTTCGGACCTTGACCCGGGCCAGCACAAGGAAGCTCTCGAAGGTGACCGCCGGGGTGCCTCCACCATCCACGCCCCGAACAACGTCGATGGTCCAGCCAGCCGACATGAGGCCCGGAGCGAAGCCAGCTAGCGGGACTTCAACGTACGGGCTCACGTCGTTGTCGTCAGTGACCCGGGCAACGATCAGGTCGTACCGGTCCGCCGTTGCGGAGGACGTACCAAGGTTGAACACCACGCCGGGAGATGGAAGGTCCACGTAGTGAGCCTGTCGGTTGTCCCGGACGCCGGCCTTCGTCAGCGGAACCCAAGCCCGCCCACCAGCTACAGCAACCCGGGCGGAAGACCCTGCTACCGCCGTCACCTTGAGGCCGTCGCCGTCCGTCCCCGGGATGACTCCGACGTTGGAGCCTCGTAGGTCAGAGAGCGCCGTCCGGAAGTCGGCGGCGTCGTACTCCCCCTTGTGCGCGTACAGCGGCGCTCGAATGCCACCCGCCATGAGTCCCCCCTAAAGCCATGCGGAGCGCCAACGCGCCTCCGCGAAGCGGTTCTTGTTGCCTTGTAGGTCGTCAAACTCCAGCCCGTTGCCGCCGGGCCTCAGCGGGAACCACGTGGAGTCTGAGGAGAGAGCGCCGTAGCGCGATGCACCGTTGAGAGTCACCGATCGGGCCCCCGTGTCGACCACCAGCACTTCACTCGTGGGCACGGCAAGTTGAACAGTCAGCCGCTCACCGGTCCGCCGGTTGAGGATGCTCGGATTGGTCACAGGCCCGGTGATCGTGAAGATGGGCCATGTTGGGGTGTTGCCAGCAACGGCCAGCTCCGCCGGCTGCGCGGCGAAGAGAACTCCGGCCCTCATGAACCCGAACGGGAACCTCAGGGGGAAGACGGGCACCGACCCGCGTGGTGCCGTCGGTAGTAGCTTGGCCGTGGTCTCCGTGTCCTCGTAGAGAAGCGGGTCAGCGGCGAACAGTTCCACGTCGAACGAGGCAGCCCCGTGGGCATAGCTGGAGCCAACGGGGATGGACCGCTTCCTGACCCGGGCCATCGTCCGGCCCCGGTCGCCGGCGACTCCGGGCACGGAGAACCGAAGCGGCTTGTCTCCGGTGGCCGGCTGAAAAGCCGCCAGCAGGTCCGCCAGCGTGCCGGGGCTGTCCAGCACGGTGAGCGTCAGGTGTATGACCCTGCCGCCCAGATAGTCCGTGCCGGGGGAAACCCCGTGCCGCTGCAACAGTGTTTGATCAGCGGTCCGCACGTCCGGCGCGTCCAGGAGACCGGTCACGTCCTGGATGATGACGGGGGACGAGCCGCCCAACATGACGCCGCCGTACTCCAGTGTCCAGGGCTCTCCGGTGTAGAGATTCGCCAACTACCTTCCCCCCGTCCGGAGTTCCCAAGCGAGCGCCTTGCCGATCTCGTAAGGGCTGGCGTCTGTGTGTGCGTTGACAGTGATGGACGAGCCAGAGGCGGAGGCCGGCAGCATCGGGGCCGGAAGAACCGGACGCGGAAGAGTGAGCTGAGGGATCGTCACCAGGGTGCGGAGCCGGGCGGTCAGCTCGGGTTCGGCCTCGTCAACGCCCTCAGCGATACCGGCAGGAATCCAGCGTCCGACCCGATCCGCCATGACGCGAGACGGGCTCTTGATGCCCAACGCGTCAGCGATCGGCCCGGGAATCACGTTTTTCGCCCAGCCGAGCAGCTTGTCTTTCAGCCAGCCGCCCATGCCGGAGATGCCGTCCCAGATGCCGCGCGCCAGGTCCTTCCCCTTCTCCACGAGCAGGTTCTTGAAGTCGCCGGCGGCCTCCGAGACCTTGCCGGGGAGCCCCTTGCACCAATCGATAAACTCACCGAACTTGTCCTTCGCTGTCGACGCGAAGTCACCGACACTGCGGCCAGCTTCGAGCAACTTCTTACCGACGGAACCGACCCAACCGACTAGGTCTCCTAGCCAGCCGATCGCAGTGCCGATGGACGAGAACAGCCCGGAGAGGATCGGACCAGCAAGGCGGACGATCACGGGGATGACCGCACCGAGAATGTCAGCCGCCAGCCGGCCTAGCCAGCTCAGCACGGATGAGACGACCTCAACCACCGGGCGCGCCTTCTCGACAAACTCCGAGAGCTTCCCGCCGATCATCTGGACTGCCGGAACTACGTGATCCTGCACGAAGCTTGACAGCGCCTCAAAGATGGGCTTCAAGTTCTCAGAGATGGACTGGTAGACCCGCATGAGCGCCGGCCAGACGACCTCAGCCAGGATCGAAGCCAGCCCGGAGACGACCGGAACCACAGCGCCGACCACCGCGCTAGCGAACGACGTCACGGACGGGACAACGTAGTTGGCGAATATGTCCCACAAATTCCGGGCCACAAGTCCTGCCCGCTCCAGGACGCCGGCGAAGCCGGACGACGTAACATCGGACCCGCCCGCCATGAACGCGGCCCCGAAAGCGCGCACTCCCCCGGCCGCTTCGTCCAGGACTCCCCGGACCTTTGACGCCACGTCGATGACGCGGTTGGCCCACGGGAGATCCACGGCAGCGCCAGCACCGGTCAGCGCTCCGAAGAACAGCTTCGCCGTGTCCGTCGCGGCCTGGAAGGGCGGCCCGAGAACGGTCCCGACCACGGAGCCCGCCCGCTCCAGAGCGGGGATGACCTTGCCTCCAAGGAAGTCGGTCACCCCAACCTCAAACGACCGTTTGAAGCCTTCGATCTTTGTCTTCGCGTTGTCGTGGAGCGCCGTGCCCATTTTCTCTGCGGCTCCGGCGGTATCCCCCAGTGCGGACACCGCAGTTCGGGTGTCCATGGCCAGCAGCGCGCCGCCAAGATCCTCAGCCTTCGTACCAAAAAGTCCGACGGCTGCCGCCGATCGGTCGGCAGGGTCTTTGATGCCCTTGATACCGTCCAGTACCTGTTGGAGACCTTCCTTCGCCCCAGCACCACCAGCGGCAATCTTCTTCGTCATGGCCTCCGCGTTGAGGCCGATAGCCTCGTACGCCTCGGTGCTGGCCTTCGACCCGTCCGTTGACCGGATCTGAAATTCCTTCAAGGCGTCAGCCATGGTGTCCGTGTCACGAGCACCGGCGGCCATACCCTGAGCCATGAGCCCCATAGCGTCGGCACCCGACAAGCCCAGATCACGAAACTTCGTGCTGTACTCATTCATCGTGTCTGAGAGGTCGTCAGCGCGCGGACCCATCCGTTGCATGGCAACGGTCATCAGGTCCATGGCCTCTGTACCGTCCTTGGCGAGACCGGTCTTGAGCATCTGACCCGTGGCGTTCGCAGTCTGCCCAAGGTCCAACTCGAAGGTCTTCGAGAGGTCGGCTACCTTGCCTGTGATGCTCTGGATCTGCGCGTTGGTCGCGTCGGGCGGCAGAATGCCGGAACGCATCACGGACGAGATCGCTTGAGCGCCCTCTTCCACGCTGTCAGAAATGCCGCTGGCGTAGAGTTGGCCGGCGGCCTTGCCGTAGCGGGAAGCGGTCTCCGGGGTGGTGCCTAGGCTGGCCTGGAGCTTGCCGTTGATCTCCCCCTGATCAAGGACGTTCATGAAGCCCTTGGCCAGCACGCCGGCGGCTAGCGCGCCAACGGCAATGAGCCCGCCCTTGAGGAAGCCGCCCATCTTCCCCGTAAAGCCTTCTCCGGCATCCTGACCGCCGGCCTCTCCGGCCTTCTGAGCCGGGCCCGTGATGTGGCCCTGGAGCTGATCAGCGAACCCCGCAACTTCGGGCACGATACTGACGTATCCCATGCCGACTTCAATGGCCATCTTCACCCCCCGGTGCTGGCTGGAACTGCGCTAGGTAGCGCGCGACTTCGCGTGGATCGCGTTTCGTCCCACCAATCCGGTTCGGTCTCACTCCCGGTCGGGCAATGGGCTCCGGACGCTTGGATGGAGAACGGGCGCCAGCGTTACCGCGTTGCCAGTTCGCCTCATTGAGCCTGTCGTGAACAGCCGCGAGAAGCTGCGTCTCCAGCGTCCAGCCGGCGTCATCACCGGCCAATGCGCGGCCTAGTGCGGAGTCCGGCGGGAGATGGGTCACGAGGGCACGCAGACGGCGCCACGTCAGCACGGAGCCGGACCGGAAGAGGTCTCGGACATCCAGCCCGTAGAAGCGTTGAAGGTCGGCTTCGATAGCCTCCCCGTGCTCCGTCAGGAGTCCGAAGAGGCCGGCGATTCCCCCAGCGGAATGCCCTCGTGCGCCTGCCAGCGCTTGAACAGCTCACCGACAGCGCCCAGCGGAATGGGGAGCGCGTCGAAGTCCGGCCACTGATCGGCCAGCCCCTCACGGAGAAGCGTCAGCACGTCGTCAGCCGAAGGCGTCTCCAGGTTCACGGCAGCGAGGATGCCCTTGTCCAGGTCTCCGGCCGCCGGAAGCGAGAAGTCCACCCCACCAACCCGAAAGGCGAAGGGCGAGCGCCGGGCCTCGTTGGCCCACGCATCTAGGTCAAACAGTTCAGCCATGCGGTCCCCCTGATTTTGGGCATGAGAAAACCCCACCCGATGAGCCCGGACGGGGCGGCGGCCATCGTCACGTGACGATGGTGGTTACGGGGCGGGCGGGGTTGAACCGCTCCACGCAGGGTCATCGCTGTACTTGTACGCAACAGTGCCGTCGGCACTCGGGTACGCGGTGATGGTCAGCTCGTAGGCAATGGCCTCCGCGTTCTTGTAGGCAATATCGCCTACCTCGGTAACCTCGCCGTCCGGCACGACGATGCGGAGGTGACTGTTTCCGTCCACCACATCGAAGCCAAACATGCGCCTGTCGCTACCGGGCGCCTTGATGGCGAGCACCGACTTGCCGGAGGTTGTAATGATCTTCGAGCCCTTGTGATACAGCTCAAGAACGCTCTTGCTGGTCTCAATGCAAGTGAACTTGAAGCTCATCTCACTGCCGCTGATGACCTTTCGAACCGTCTGGCCGTGCTGCCACGCCTTGATTTCGGACGTGTCGGCGGAGTTGCTTTCGGTGATCCCGTCGTCCGAGATCCATCCCAGATCCACGGCGCCAACCGGCCATGTCGACGTGGCGTCAGTAGGTGCGGTAGTACCCTTCGGAGCCGCGTAGGCAGCGCCGGTAAGCGCCACCCGGACGGCATCGGCGTTGAGCGCCATGTGTCCCCCTGTAAGTGATTAGAGAACCCGTCCGCGCATGTGCGCCTCAACAGCGAAGGCGAAACGGGGAGTTGAGGTCAGATCGTCCGGCAGCCACATTGGGCCGCTCACCTCGTTGACCTGATAGACGGTCACGCCGTCGCGCACGCCCGGGAGATCGTCCAGTAGCGCACGGGACACGGCGGCAAGGTCGTGTGCGTCGGCCTCCGACGGAGCCCAGCAATGAACATCAAGCCGGGCCCGGTCCGATACCGGCGTGGCCTTGAGTCCTCCGATGCGCTCGACTCGGACGAAGGCCGGCGGACGGTTGGTCGGGATGCGGGAAACTACCGGGACGGCCTTGCTCCGGGCTGCCAGTGCTGCACGGAGGTACGAGACCACGACGGCTACAGCGTCCGGCATGACGACCACCGGCTTACTCATGCGCACCGTTCAGCCCCCGGAGAAGGTCAGTCCGTGAGCCAGCAAGGCCGCCAGAGGTGGGGAAGTCATAGTTTCCGATGACTGCCGACCGCCAACGACGACGGCCAAGCGCTGAGTCGACCTTGAAGAGCCCTTCGCCCGATCCGGCGACCTCAGCGATGCTCTGGGCAACGCGCCTGACCTCCGCGCCGACCTCCGGAGTCTTCATCAGGCTGTTGATACCGGCCTTGTTGGCCCGGAACTTACGAGCCATCAGCCGATCACCTCCACAAGTCGCGCTTCGGCGTGGTGCAGCCGGCCCCGAACGGTCCAGCGGGACACGAGCCCGTCTGTCTCCAGTAGCCGGCCGTCATACTCCACGTGGTCACCCGGAACTAGGTCCAGGTCGGTTCCCCGGCGGGTCGTGACACGCCAGCCGGTGACCACGGACGGCCGGTCGCCGTCAGCCTCGGTAGAACTGTCGGGCTGGACGGAGAGCCCGCACACGGTACGGCGAACCGCCCGACTCCAGTCCCGTTCGGAGGTTTCGTTGCCGTAGCGATCCACGAGGAACGGAGCCCTGACGACGACGACGGACTGAGAGAAGAGAACACTCATGCCGTGTCCACCACGGCCACGCGTCGGCGGTACCGGGCGAGAAGGTCCCGATCGGCAGGCGACAGCGACGCCCCGATGGTCTCCGCCGCATAGGTCACGGACACGCCTCCGGCTGTCTCCTGTCGGAGGTCAGAAGGGTTGTTGAGGACCCGAGAGGCAGCCGTCAGAACGACGGCCCGCACGTCCCCGGGAACCTCGGTATACCCGTGCTCGTACACGACCTCAACAAGGCTCGTTGCGGCCGGAACGTGCAACCGATCCCGGAAGAGGCGCCAGCCGCCCGGGTCCAGGACGGCGGAGGCGGACCACACAGAGATGACCCGGACCACCGGACGCTGAGGCAGCGTCACAACTCCGTCGCGTGGCTGGAGTTCGACCGTGGTAGTTCGTCGGGTGAAGTGCTGCCGGGCCTCCGCCCGCACGATCGCTGAGACCGTGTCCAGGACAAGCGAAGCGGAGGCCGGAAGCTCGTCAGGGGTGAGCTGCATCCAAGCGGCCAGTTCGCCGGCCGTCGCCAGCGCGGGGAGCGCCATGCCAACCCCCTTGTCTAGGTTACTGATTGGGCGCCGCACTCCAGGCAGCGAACGACGGTCCGGATCTCCCCGTCCGGGGTGAGAACCGCGAAGGTCTCCGTCCGGTTCGGGGAGCATCCGTCGTCGTGCGGCAGGGAGGGAGCGGCGGTTGCTCGCTTGCGCGGCGGCATGCCAGTCCCCCGATCAGCCGTTCTTCACGCCGGTCAGACGGGCCGCAGCCTTACCGCCGAACAGAGCAAGGCCCGTGTAAAACTCAATGAACGTCCGGTACACGGGCTGAGTCGGGAGAAGCCCCAGATCCTCAGTGTGAACGCCACCGTTGGTGAGGCCGGTCACGGCCCGGTCGTCCTCCGAAGCACCAAACTTCACCGCGTACACGTCGCTGGTGATGGTGGTGGTACCGGCCAGCGGAATGATGTCCGCGCCGGCGGCAGTCTGGCCAGCGTCCAGAAGCGGGATACCGTTCCAGGTAAGGACGCGCTTGCCGGTCAGATCCTCTCGGACGGACTCAACACCGCCGAGACGACGACCAGCACTCCGGATCTTCGCCATGAGAGCGCGGTTGGTGTACAGCGCGCCATTCTGGCCATTGAGGCCCGGAACCTGAGCAACCAGGTTGTCCAGCATGTCAAAGAACGCGTGAGCGTCGCTGGCACCGTTGCCGACAATCGGCGCGTCACCCGCGCTGATCACCTGAGCGCCGACGAGCCGCTTCTTGAGGCCGTCGAACCCCTTCGGGTCAACGGCCGTGTCGCCGTTGAAGAACGAGTCCTGGAACTTGTAGCTTGCGGCCTTGACCTTCGCGCGGGTCTGGATCGCGCGCTGATCGTTCAGGTTGCCCCGGGTCTGGACAATAAAACGGTCGACGTCCGCGTAACCACCGAGGATGACCAGAGACTCAGACTTCTGGTTCACGGTGCCCGTGCTCTCGGCGTAACCCTCGTTCACCGATCGAAACGCGACGCCCGGGAGCGTCGCCTCTTCGTTGTACGCGTAGCTGTTGCCGTTGATCGTGAGGAACGGAATCCGGTCCAGGACCGAACTCTCCTGAACGAAGGTCTCGATGACTCCGGCCTGGAGATCGGTCGTGGACAGCTTCGCGGCCTCAGGAAGGGTGAGCGCCAATGTAACCCCCGAAAGGTCTTGCCCCGCCCGGTGGTTGTCGCCGGACGGGGCAAATGGGGGAGACCATCGTCACGTGACGATGTCCTCCGGTTTCGGGGGTACTGGAGAGCTACGGATTCCCGAAGGCGTTCCGCAGACGCTCAAGAGGCGTGGACGGCTCCGGCTTTGCGGTCTTGCGCTGGCCGGCGCCCACGTCTCCCCATGCCGAATCACCCTTCGGGGCAAGGTAGGGCTTGGCGGTCAGAAGCTCTTCAAGGGCAGTCTTGATGGCAACCGGGTCCGGCTCACCCTTCTCCGGGGTGAGCTTGGCAAGGTCGAGAAGCGCCAAAGCGTCCGCCGGATCGGCCAGTCGGCCGGAGGCAGCGGCACGGACTTCCGCCCGAACGAGCTGGCCAACGAACTCCGAACGGACCTCAGCCCGGATCTCGTCCAGGTCGGCGCCCTTCGTTGCGGCGTTGGAGCGGCGGAGCCGGGCATTCTCCGCCTTGAGGTCGGTGACTTCCTTCTCGACGGCCGTACGGGCTTCCTGCTCTGCCTTGAGTGCATCGGCGGTCTCGTCCGGCTTCTCCTCCGGGGTCTCCGCCGGCTTCTCGTCCGGGGTCGGGGCGGTGGTTGTCGGGTCGGTCTCCGGGTCCATATCTCTTCTCCTACTTGATGTATCCGTGCTTCCGAAGAAGCTCTAGCTGTCGCTCCCGGTCTTCTCCGGCGAGCTTGAGAATCTGTTCGGGCATGAGACGTGGGGTGTCAGCGCGCCAGTAGCGGGAGCGGTCGCTTCGACTGAAAGTCGTTTCGGCTGCCCGCTCACCCATGCCCCGGCGGGTCGTGCCAATGCGGGTGGTCAGGGCCTCCCTGCCGGCGGCTGTCTCGATTCCCCGGCGCACGTTGACCACCTGTGACAGGTCCGCTCCCTTCTCGATGGCGTCCGCTCCGGCAGCGCCGAAGGCACGCTTCTTCTCCGCTGGGGTCATGTCCTGGAATAGCCAGTCCGGGTCTTTCGGCTGGCGGTCGCTGTCAGCGCTCAACGGCTCCATGCCGCAATCACAGCGGGGGTGCCGCGCAAAGCCCTTGCTCCGGCTGTACTTCCGACCGGCCAGTACGATGCACCGGGCACACGCGGGAAGCCGTACAACCCTCACGTAGTGGGTGACGGATGGGTGCGCGGTCATCGCCACGGAGGTGGCGGCACGGGCCGTGTCAGCAAGCTGAGTCGAGACCATGACGGCCATCTGGTTGAGGCCGGCGATAGAAGCTGCCTCCGGGCTCATGCCCAACGCCAAACCACGAGCTGTCGTGATAGCCGGCTGGTAGAGAAGGGTTGTCAGCGGACGAGCATCGGAGGCGATACCCACGAAGGCGGAGGCGTCCAGAGTGGCCAGCGGGGCGGCGGCTGCACCCTGAGCCACCATCACGGAGCCTACGAAGGCCTGAGCCCCCTCCACTGCCGTGAGCTGACCGGCCGTGACCGCCCGAAGGATGGCCGCCCCCGACTCACCTTGCATCGCGCTGAGAAGGCGATCCGGGGAAACGTCGTGCCAGATGGTCTGAACGGCTTCTACTACGCCGCGCGTACTCCCCTGAACCTCCGCGTATCGGGCCAGCGCCAGAGTCTCTGAGCCTGGCACTAGCCGGCCTCCGCCTCAGGCTCCGAAGGCGCCGGCTCAGGCTCAGGCTTCGGCCCGTACAGGCTGGCTAGGTCCCCACCGACGATGGCCGCTGCCTGGTCGTTCCTCATCGACTTCCAACGCTCAATTTCGTCCGGAGTCACGCCGGGGATGCGCTCCCACACGGCTTCGTCCGGGAGATTGAGGCTCTTGAGCTTCACCAACGCGTCCGCGTACTGGGCATCGCTGCGGAACTGGGGATCGCGCCAAACAACGTCACCCAAGCGCAACGCTTCGGCCCGTGCCGGTTCGCCGGCTGCCAGTGCCTCAAGGCGCATCAACTCCCTGAGCGCACTCCCGACGTACTTGTGACGCTCCCTGACCTTCGAGACAAGGGAGGAGTCGTCAACTTCCAGCGTGTCCGCCGCAATGTTCGCCAGTCGTCCCAGGTACCGGGGTGGGGTGCGGGTCTGAGCCGAGATGTGATCGATCAGTTCCCGGATCACCTCAAGGAACGGCCGGGGGTCGACGGCGGAGAACTCCGCAATACGGGCCGTGTCCTTCTCCAGCCAAAGAAGACGGTCCGACCGAAAGCGACCAATCGGCAGATCCTCTTCACCGACCACTTCGCCGGTATCGTCGGTGATCTCCCGGACGGGCCGATCCATACCGAGCACTGCACGAGTGGGAAGAGCCCTATCGTCCGTAGCAAGGAAGAGCTTTGCCCACTGGGAATTGATGGCGTTCTGGAGCGGGATCACGTCGCAGATCTCCGACCGGGGCGGCGTCGTCAGCCGGGTGCGGTTCGGAATTTCAACCAGCGGCACCACACCCAAGGGGTTGGGGAAGTGCGCACTCTCGGACGGGCGGAGGCCGATCACGCGCTCAGTCCACTCCCCACCAGACAGGTTCCGCTGCCAGCGGTAGACCATGCCGGGCAGAAAGAGTGTGGCTAGCTCGTGGCCTCCGTCGCGCCACACCTTGATACCCGCCGCACGAGCACGCCGGCGCCCGGGAACGTACTCAACGAGGGCTTGCCCCTCCGGCTCAAACGTGATCTCCGTGTTCACGCCGTCAGGCTTCCAGACCAGCGCATAGCACCGGCCGGTAACCAGAGAGTCCAGCATGGTGAGGCCGATCTCAACGTCACACTCGCTCGCCTTCCAGGCGCGCTGAGCGGCCTTGTCCAGGGTGCCATCCTCAAGGCGGAAGCCCAGCGGAGACATGCGTTCGATCATGGCCGTCGGAATCGTCCGGCACCAATTGTCCGAGAAGCCGTCGAAGAGGTCGCCCACCTGAGCCCGGAACTCCGGCGTAGCAAACAGAAGGGGATGTTTCCCTTCGTAATACTCACCCCAGATCCGAGACCGGACTTTTCGCGATTCCAGCTTGCGACGGAGCCGGATGGTCATCTCAAGCGGAGTCTCCGCCATGCAACCCCCTTTGGGCATGAAGAAACCCCGCCCGGTGAGCCCGGACGGGGCAGAGGCCATCGTCACGTGACGATGGTGGCTAAGCACTTGCGGCGCGGGACCGCCTAACGGGGCGCCTGACATAGCCGTCCAGCGCCATGACGGCAGCGGCTATGCCGTCGATTCGGGCGGAGGATTTCCCCCGGTCCGGCTTGACCGGCCTGAGGTTGTCGTTGCCGTCGCGGTAGACCTCAACGCACGAAGCGTGCCATCTCAGAATCGGGTGCCCGCCGTGCTTGATGCGGCCTTCCCTCAGCAAGCGCTCAAGCTCTTTCGACCCGGGCGACATGCCTAGGTATGTCTGCGCCACGGGAACCACGTCCACGCCGCGCGTCTTGGCCTCAACGCGCTGCACGAGCTGACCGGCAAACATCCTGTCGAAGCTGATTCGCTGCACGTCCAGCCGGCGGCAATCCGCGATGATCTGACGCTCAATCGCGCCATAGTCGATCGCATCGCCCTCCGTCAGCGTCAACAAGCCCTCACGAGCCCACTGCCGAAGCGGCACTTGAAGCTGTTGCTCCAACTCGTCCACGCGCTCTTCCGGTAGCCAGAAGCGGGAGATCAGTTCCAGATCCACGCCGGGCATGCGGGACTCCACGGCCAGCACCCACGCGGACAGGTCGGAGACGGCGGAAAGGTCGACCCCTCCCCATGCCCGGCGGTACCGGAAATGGGCGTCGTCCACGCTGCCGGCATTCGCGTCCCATAGCGAGAGAGGGAGCCACCTCGTCGCCGCACGCATGCGCCTGTTGAGGCTGAGACGGCAAAAGGTCGGGAAGTACGAGGGGGTACTACGGGCCTTGTTGGCTTCGCGTCGCATGTACGCCAACGACGGAGAAGCCCCGAGACCCGGGTTGGCCTTGCGCCACGTCTCCTCTGCGAACGGGTCGTCCGACTCCTCCGCCGCCCAGATGACGCCATAGTGCCCAGGATCCTCAACTACGTTGTCAGCACAGCGAGTTGTGTAAACGTGTTTTTCGTCGTAGATCGAACCTTCAACACCCTCATCCGCCGTCGTGATGTAAACGATCAGCGGTTGGTCGCGCGCGCCGGTGCCGGTTTCGATCGCGTCGATCAAGTCGCGCCTCTTGTGAACGTGGACCTCGTCCACGATCGCACCAGACACGTTCAGACCGTGAGCAGTCTCGGCTACCTTGCTCAACGCACGAAAGACACCACCGGTCCGGGGCACCCTGATGAGCCCCCGCAACACCTCAACGCGCCCACGGACAGCGCGGCTTGTGAGCGCCATCCTCTTAGCGTCGTCAAAGACCCGCTCAGCCTGAGGCAAGCTGCCAGCAGCCGCGTAGACCTCCGCACCGATCTCCCGATCGGCCAACAGCAGCACGAGGCCGATGCCGGAGCTGAGCGTTGATTTGCCGTTCTTACGCGGGATCTCCACCCACGCGCTTCTGATCACCCGGACGGCGCGGCCTAGCTCCGAGTCGTGAGCCAGCCAACCGAACAGCGGCGCGATGACCCAAACCACCTGCCACGGGCTCAACTTGAGGCGGGAGTTCCCCCACCGACCCTTCGTGTGCTTGAAGCTCTCGATTGCGGCTACGGCCCGACGGGCGGCGGCTACGTCGAAATAGGCGCCCGGTGCGTCCTTGGCCTGAGCAGCAACCACGAGCGGACGAGACCGCAGCGCGGCGGCAACGTCCTCTTCACTCAGGCCAAGCTCCAGCAAGGCCGCGTACGGCACCGGAAGCACCTCAAGATCAGTCGAAGATATCTCCATCGGCGCCCCCCGGGTCCGGCGGTGTGATCCGGGTAGCGGCAGCCGGCGAAAGGCCCAGCTCGCCGACCAGTGACCGGAAGTGACTCCGGTACTGGTGGGCAATGGTCACCCACGGACTCTTTACGTTGCCGCGCTCCGTCTCCACCACGAGCCCGCTCCGGGACAGCTCCCGTTCCGCCTGCCAGAGACGGGCCACGGTCACGCAATACTCAATGGCGGTCTCCCGCTGAGGATCGGTGAGGCCGGCGGAGATGACCAGCGCGGGCACGGTGCGCGCCCAGACTTCGGCGGCTTTCTCCCGGACGGCGGCGATGTCGCCAGCACGGCCCGGCATGATCTCCAGCCAGTCCGGCTCAACCGGGTCCGCCGGGGCGAACGAGGCGCCCTCAGAGTCACGGTCCGGGCGGAAGGTCCCTTCCCGGATGGCCTGGAGATGGGGCTTCGGCTTCTGGCCACGAGCGGCCACGGTCGGTCACCTCCCGCAGAAACGGCCCTATGAGCCACGGTAGTTTTTTCCCTCCCTGCCGCGCCGGGAGCCCGGGGGTAGGGGGTCACCCCCCTGGTAAACCCGCAGGTCAGAAGGGTGGAGCTTCCGGGCGACGCTCAGCAGCCCATCCGCCAGGCTGGAGCCGCGCGGTCTCCCGGTTATGACACAGAGTGCACAACGGTCGAAGGTTTTTCGGAGCGTCAGGGTTGGCTTCACCTTGCTCCACGAGCTGTCGCCGGCTCAGCGGCCAGTGGTCAGCCACGGTCGCGGACTTCGAGCACAGCACACACCACGGGTTCGCATACAGGTACGCCTTCCGGATGCCGGGCCAGCGTGGACCGTACGCGCTACCACCTGGAGTGAAGCGCTGTCGGTTAGCCTGCCGCTCGTGCGCACGGCACCGACCACCCTTGGTCAGCTCAGGGCACCCGGGGATAGGGCAGGGGGTACGAGGCTTGAAGGGCATCAGAAGGGGGGCTTCTGGAAGTCGAAGTCCCGACGGGTCTTGAGCTTGTGGCAGGGGCGACAGAGCGTCTGTACGTTGTCGTCAACGTCCTGTCCGCCATGGGCAATGGGCTTGATATGGTCCACGTCGATAGCGGACCCAAGGAAGCGAAGGCCGCATGCCTCACAGTGGCTGCCCCCGGCCCTATGAATGGCCTTGCGCATCCTGGCAGCCGCACCCGTGCCGGCGGCTATGGCCACGCGACGCGCACGGACAGACCTCGTGTTCCGAACCATGCTCCACCCCCGAACGAAGAGCCATCGTCACGTGACGATGGTGGCCTTGGGAGACTGAGCGCGCTTGCAACCCCTTTCGGCAGCCCCGAAAGGCTGGTTACTCATGGGCGGCTCAGTCCCCCGCTCCGCCACACGACGCCGGCAGCCACCCCGGTAACGCGGGGTGCGTGGTGCACGGGCGGAAGCAGAGAGAGTGCGGGCCCTCTGACCGCCGATCCGGCTAGGGGTGCGCGGGAATCCCGCCCTCTCTGGGGGAACTGGAGAGCATCGGTCACCCGGATCTGATAAACCTCGGAGTGATGAGTGACGGGCGAAACGCTCCATCCGGTATCTCTATAGGACTCTCTTAGGAGATATTGGAAGTGGCGTAAAAACTGTCACTCATCACCACTGGGAACCCCTCCGCTGTCCACCGGACCCCGCTGGCGTTGGGCCTGCCCTGTGCAATGTGACATTGCATATGTAGGCGTGCAAAATGCCGTACGCGTCCAGGGGTAGCGCATCAGTCCACCGGGGCGGGGTGGTCTCGCAGGTACCACTTCCAGTACGAGGGCCCGCCGGGCTTCCCGTCCTTGAACCACTCCGGGGCATCGTCGCCGGCGTCTTCCAGGCACAAAGCGCACCGCCAACCCAAGTCCCGCCACGAGCCCTTGAACGACGGGTGGCGTTCGATTCGGGCACCACAGAGCGTACGTCCAGCCCTCTGCGGGTCGAGAAGGTGTGTGTAGAGGTCGTTACAGGTTCCGCAGTACGGGTCGTCGTTCGCGTCCACGCTCGTCCCTTCATCGGCCGGGTGCCCCGTCTCCCTTATACAGAACGCCAAGAGCCCCCGGCGGTCGCTTGGACCAACCAGGGGCTCACGGTGGGGTGGTGTGCCACTACTCAGCGACCACCGGGGTTACGGTGAGCGGGCCCGCCTTGGAGCCGGTCTGTACCGCTACGTTGACGGCTTCCGTCAGGTGAGCGTCACAAGTGTGCTCGGTGAATGCCGCCGTGTCGTGTGCCCTCTGGTACGGCTGGTCCACCCGGAGAGTGGCCACGTCTCCGCACTCAAAGCACAGTTCCGGTCCGTGTTCGTTCCGGGGCAGCTGCTCCACGTCTTCGGGCCAGCCGGAACCATCAGGGTGAAGCCACCAGTCCCACACGAGGCTGACGGCTTCTTCCAGGGTGCGTACGAGGGGCCGCGCGTCATGGTGGTCGCCCGGGACCCTGACCACCAACCGCCCGCCGTCGGCCCGTTCGACTCCACCCCACGTCCGTTCTACGCCGTCCGTGCCACGCCAGCGAAGAAGGACAGTTCCCCGTGCAGTGTGCACCGGGTGCCAGTCTCGATGGCGTACCGCTATGTGCTTCCCGGTGCCGACCGGCTCCGGACCCTTCAACCGGTCCTGCGGAGCCATCACGGTCATCTGCAACAGGCGGGCCGTCCGATGCTTCGACGGCTCGTTGACCGCCACGCCGTCACGTACCAGCAACGTCAACGGGCGAGGCGGGTAGTTCTCTTCAACCGCCCCTTCGACCGGGCCGGCGACGCCTTCGAGCGCGTACCCCCACGCCCAGCCCTTGGCCTGGTCTTCCGGGTGGGCCCGTGCCCACACACCCCCGTTCAGGTCAACCACGAGGTCCCCGGGCTCCCACACTTCGGCACTCATGTTTTCTCTCTCCTGTCTGGTTGAGTCAGGCTACCGAGGCAATCTGACGCTCACGGTGCTTCATGACCGCCGTCATCGCCTCTGCTGCGTCGCTTCGCCCGGCGGTGTCGCGCCAGTGCACGAGCATCCGATCGGTTATGGACGGAGCCTTCTCGCCTTCCGGCAAGTCACCCGGGAGAGGCTGGAGCACGACCTTCGTCAGGGTGGCATCCAGCAACTTCCGGCGTCCGTCCACTCCACCGTTCTCCCAGAGCCTCAGAAGAGCCTGCGGGTCCATGAGCGGAGTCAGATCCGTTTCGGCGGACAGTTCTTCGAGTTCCTTCTTCATGCCCTCAATCTGCGCTGCTACCTGATCCCGAAGGTTCTCGTATTCGCGCTCGTCCATCTTGCTGGCTCCAAGGAAATACTCCTTGTTGAGCTTCATTTGGCGTGACACGGCGTTGTCGAGAGCAGCTGACACGGTCTTTTTCCGCTTTTCCTTCGCCGGGTCCTGATAGCTGAGCCAGCGACGGGCAATGTTCTGAATCGTGGGGGACTCCGGCGGAAGGTTAAGAATATGGTTCAACCACAATTCCCCCATGGCCGCTTCGGCTTGCGGCCTGGCAACACTGATCCCCTTACAAGCGGTCTCGCCTTTATTGATTCGGTTGTTGCACCGGTAGTTGGTGCCACCGTTTCCCATGGGACCCCCGCAGTAAGGGCAGTTGAAAAATCCGGCAATGATTGCAACCCTTTCCCGTTGTCCGCGTGCACGATTTCCGATCGTGGTCCCCGGGCGGGATCGACTCTTGAAGATACCGTCTATCGTAAGGAATTCTTCGTAGTCGACCACACCTTCCCCGCATTCGACCGGGTGACCGTCTGCGTCCATGAGCGGGGTGCTACTTCGGTGGTACTTGTCTGTCGGGTTCCCGAACTCGTCAAGGATTCGTTCCCGATTGGGAACGAGGCCAGCCCAGCTCACAGAATGGGCCATGTTGATGATGCCCTGAGCACTCCAGAGCTTGCCCTTGCGGGTCCGAATCTTTCGGCCGTTGTAGTCCGCTGCGATTTCAGCGGGAACCGTGCGCTCAAGGAGGGCTTCGGCAATTGGGCGCGCAAACCCATACTCGGTGATCCCGTGCGCCAGCTTTCCGTCAACGCAGATGAGGCCGTACGGAGTTACGCCGCCGGGCCAGATTCCCTCAGCCTTGTGGGCGTCAATCCCGATTTTCGTCCGGATTGAAATGTCCTTGGCTTCTTCGCGGGCACGCTCGGAGAGCCACGCGAACATTATGCGACCGGTACGAGAGTCCAGCCCCTCAATAACGCTGAAAATCCACGCGCCACGCTTCTCGAACTCATCCAGCAGCAAGCCGACTTGACCCATGCCACGCCGACTCAACCGGTCGGTCTTCCAGACGTACAGGGTCTTGGACAGCCCCTCAAGGACTGCCGTAACGGCGCCGTCGAACTCTTCACGCTTGACGTACGCCTTGCTGGCGGAGCGCTGTTCGAACCAGACATGCCGGATGCTCTTGCCGTCCCGCATGGCCTGACGGACCACGTCCCGGACGTGCTCCCGGAGCGTCGTCACGTCGTCGCGCTTGTTGCTGCGCCTGATGTACGCCTCTGCCAGCGTGTGAGCGGGTCCAACGGCCGGCTCCCACAGTCCCAAGAGACGAAGCTCCGCCTCTTCGAACCCCAAACCGAGCAACGTGGCCCGGTCCTTGCGCTCTTCCATCCTCAGACCTCCAGACATGCCCCTTCCGGGCCTGCCTGGAGTGCATCGGATTCCCCGATGGACGTTCCCGCAGGTCAGAGGGGTAGTGATCTGTTAGTCCACTTGCACCAGATCGCAAAAAAAGCAATCGAGTAGCCGCGCAGGCCGTCGCCGTAGTGGCCGGCCGCCAGGGAGTGGGCGAGTTCGCGCCCGGCCTGGCCGACGGCGACCACGAAGCAGAGGTCGAAGAAGAGTTCCAGCGGGGTGGCGACCCGGTGCGGCTCGTCCCGGTCGCGCGGGACCATCCGGCGCACCGGGGGCGGGTCGACGGGGCGCGGGTGGGGGGCGGCGGCGGATTCGCTGGCCATCGGTGCTGCTCCGGGTTCGGGAGGGGCTGGCTGTCCCGCGCATCCTGGCAGCGGCCCGGGCCCCGCGCACGCACCGGCGCGACGGGCGCAGCGGTTCGCGATCCCGGGGTCGATTGCGCCGTTCGTCCCCTTTTTTCCTTGCCGTCAGCCGTAGTTGACGCCCCGGTGCGCGAACCGGGTGACAGCGCGGCGGGTTTCCGGGCGCGCCCCGCGCGCTGCGCCGCGGCCGGCCGGACGGCCCCGCTAGATTCGTCCCCGGTTGGAAGCGAGCGCGGGCCTTGCGGGGCCCCACGACACGGGCGGCCTGCGGGCAACGCGGAAGGTCAAGGCCGGTGGCAGGAGAACGGGGGCGGCAGAGCCGACCTTCCCGTGTCCGTACCACCGGCCTCGTGATCACCGCGCTGCTCGCCAGCGCCTGCCGCCCGTTCGCTCTCGCCGCGTCCGCGGCGGGGACTACTTCTCCCAGCCGACCTTGGCGTAGTCCTCCCCGGCCAGGCCGAAGGCACCGTAGTTGGCGAGGCCCTTGCGCGTCGCCACCACGGTCGGCCGCTGGTAGAGCTCGACGGTGTGGCCGAGCTCCCAGATCTTCGCGTCGGCCTGGTTGTAGAGCTTCGCGGCCTCCACCGGGTCGACCGTCCCGGCCGCCTTCTTGAGCAGGTCGTCGACCTCCTGGCTGCCGATCCGCGAGGGGTTGTTGAAGGTGTTGTCCCCCACCGGCAGACGGAAGTTGCCCAGGCTCTTGGAGAGCGGGAACGAGTCGGTGTTGCGCCAGCTCGCGATCTCGAACTTGCCCGGGTTCACGTACTTGGTGAAGAAGTCGTTGGCGGGCACCTTGTCCAGGCTCACCTTGACCCCGGCCTGCAGCCACATCGCGGCGGCGGCGGTGGCCAGGTCGATCTGGGCCTGCGGGGTGGACTCGTTGACCGTCCAGTGCAGTTGCAGCGACTGGCCGTCCTTGGTGCGCGGCTGGCCGGCGCCCGCCTCCTTCCAACCGGCGTCGTCCAGCAGCTTCTTGGCGGCGGGGACGTCGAACTTCGCCCACTCGCCCGAGTTGTCCTGGTAGCCGGTCTGGTTGGGCATGAAGATGTGGTTGCCGAGCGGCTTGAACTCCACCGGCACGCCGTTGTTGGCGATCTTGATCAGCGCGGACCGGTCGAGCGCCTTGCCGAGCGCCTGGCGGACCTTCTGGTCCGCCAGCGCGCCGCCGGAGCCGAAGGAGATGTGCACCTCGTCCCACGGGCTGGCGGCCCGGATCGCGGTGTCCTTGGCGTCCTTGAGCTGCCCGTACGCGGCGGCGGTGCCGGCCGTGGCGAGGTCGATCTCGTTGTTGAGGTACGACTGGGTGGTCGCGGACTGGGTCATCACCCGGAAGGTGATCTTGTCCGCCTTGGCCTTGGTGCCCCACCAGGCCGGGTCCGGGACGAGGGTGAGGGTCTGCGCGGTCTTGTCCGCCACGCCGACCTTCAGCGCGCCCGCGGTGATCGGGATCTTCTCCACCCAGCCCTTGTTGAAGTCGTCCGGGGTGGCGATGCCGGCCGCCGGGATCAGCGGGCGGAACAGGTTCTGCCAGTCCGCGTACGGCTCGGAGAAGGTGACCTTCACCTCGCTCGGGTCGGCCCCCTGCTCGACGGCGGAGATCTGCTCGTAGCCGGACGGGTCGGCGATGTTGTACGCCGGGTCCTTGCCGTTGCTGGCCTGCCAGTCGGCCTTGAAGTCCAGGTAGCTGAGCGGCTTGCCGTCCGACCACTTGGCCTTGGGGTTGAGCTTGTAGGTGATCACCTCGGGCGAGGTCGAGGTGACCTTGGCGTCCAGCAGGTAGTCGGTGTCGGGCTGGAAGGTGCCGGAGGCGTCCGTGTTGAAGAGCGACGGCTCCAGGGCGCGCATGATCGAGACCGCGTCGCCGTAGGTGCCGTCCACCTGGAACGGGTTCCACTGGGTGATCCACTGGTACAGCGGGAACCGCACCTCGCCGCCGTCCTTGACCTGGTCCAGCGGCTTGGCGTTGATGTCCTGGGAGTCCTGCCGGGGCGGCTCGCTCTTCGCCACCTTGTCGGCCGAGCCGCCCCCGCCCGAGGTGCACGCGGTGACCGCCAGCGCGACGGCGACGGCGAGGGCCGTCGCCCGGCCGAGGCGGCGGGCCGTGGTGGAAGCGTCCATGGAGTCCCCCTGGTGAGGTCTTCGAAACGGGCGGTAACGGGCAGTTGTGCCGCGCGAGGTGTGGCGGGGCTTGAGCGTGGGCAGCCAAGTCGGCACCGGGCCAGCAGAACGTAACAGCCGATCAGTTCCGTCACCAGGGGGAGGACCGCACACCTGATCCAGAAGTCATCTGCGGCAATACCGCCGCAACACCCCGGCCTCGCACCGGTGCCAGACTCTGACCTGCGCTTTCCCCGTACCGCCCCGTCCCCCTGCCGTCCGAAGGCCTGAACGGGCCCCGACCGAAGGCCACCACCCGATGCCCACCAGACGCGTCGGCCCCTCCCCCACCCCGGGCGGCCGTTGATGTTCCGTTACCTGGCGAAGCGCCTGAGCTACTACGCGGTGCTGCTGATCGCCGCCGTCTTCCTGGCGTACGCGATCTCCGCGACCGCCCTCCAGCCGCGCACCTACTTCGACGCCAAGGTCCCCCGCCCGGCCGCCGAGTCGGTCGAGCGCCAGCTCACTGCGCTCAACCTGAACGACCGCACCCCGGTCGTCGAACGCTTCGGCCACTGGGCCGACGGGCTGCTCCACGGCGACCTCGGCCGGACCATCCACGACACCCCGGTCACCGACGACTTCGGCCGCCGGGTCTGGGTCTCGCTGCGGCTGCTGCTGCTCGGCAGCCTGCTCGGCATCGTCCTCGGCATCGCCGCCGGGGCCTGGAGCGCCGTCCGCCAGTACCGGATCTCCGACCGGCTGCTCACCGTGCTCTCCTTCGTCCTGCTCTCCACCCCGGTCTTCCTGGTCGCGCTGTTCCTCAAGAACGGCGCCATCGCCGCCAAGGACGCGGCCGGCCACGACGTCATCCCGTTCACCGGCTACGAGACCCCCGGACTGACCGGCGGCCTCGGCGCCCACCTCGCCGACTGGGCGCTGCACCTGCTGCTGCCCACCATCTCGCTCGCACTCGGCGGCCTCGCCACCTACAGCCGCTACCAGCGCGGCACCATGCTCGACGTGCTCGGCTCCGACTACCTGCGCACCGCCGAGGCCAAGGGGCTCACCCGCCGCCGGGCGCTGGTCAAGCACGGGCTGCGGACCGCGGTGATCCCGATGTCGACCATGTTCGCCTACAGCTTCCTGGGCATCTTCACCGGCGCGATCTTCACCGAGACGATCTTCGGCTGGCACGGCATGGGCGAGTGGCTGATCCAGTCGATCAACGAACAGGACGTCAACTCGGTCGTCGCCGTCAACCTGTTCACCGCCGTCGTCGTCCTCGCCTCCGGCTTCCTCGCCGACACCCTGCACGCCGCCCTCGACCCGCGCGTGCGGTCCTGACCGGAGGTGAACTGACGTGACCACCGTCGCCGTGGACCCGGCCGCCCCGGCCGCCGCCCCCCGCACCACCGGCCGGGCCCGGCTCGTCCTCGCCCGGCTGCTCGCCGCCCGCGGGGCCGTCGCCGGAGCCGTGATCGTCCTGCTGCTGTTCGCACTCGCCTTCGGCGGGCCGTACCTGACGCCCTGGGACTACGCCGCCCCCGACTTCGGCGCGCTGCACCAACCGCCGTCCGCCGAGCACTGGTTCGGCACCAACGGGATCGGCCAGGACGTCTTCGCGCAAACCGTCCGCGGCCTGCAGAAGTCGCTGGTCATCGGCCTGCTGGTGGCGCTGTTCTCCACCGTGCTGGCCTCCCTGGTCGGCGCCTGCGCCGGCTACTTCGGCGGCTGGGCCGACCGCGCGCTGATGTTCGCGGTGGACCTGCTGCTGGTCTTCCCCAGCTTCCTGATCATCACCATCGTCTCGCCCCGGCTGAAGAGCGCCGGCTGGATCGCCTTCGTGCTGCTGCTCGCCCTGTTCAACTGGATGATCACCGCCCGGGTGGTCCGCTCGATGACCATCTCGCTGCGCGAGCGCGAATTCGTCCGCGCCGCAAGGTTCATGGGGGTGCGGCCGCTGCGGATCATCACCCGCCACATCCTGCCGAACGTCGCCTCCTTCCTCATCATCGACGCCACCATCGCGGTCGGCGGCGCCGTGATGAGCGAGACCGCGCTCTCCTACTTCGGCTTCGGCGTCAAACCGCCGGACGTCTCGCTCGGCACCCTGCTCGCCGCCGGGACCAGCGAAGCCCCGGTGTTCCCCTGGCTGTTCTACTTCGCCGCCGGGCTGCTGGTGCTGTTCGTCCTCGCCGTCAACCTGATCGGCGACGGGCTGCGCGATGCCCTCGACCCCACCGCCGGGGGCGCGCCCCGCCGCCGCTCCGCCCGGAGGAAGAAGCCGTGACCACCACCGTCGACACCCCCCTGCTCGCCGTCAGCGACCTGCGGGTGGACTTCGCCGGGCCGCACGGCCCCGTCCCCGCCGTCCGCGGGGTGGACCTCACCCTGCGGCGCGGCGAGACCCTCGGCATCGTCGGCGAGTCCGGCTCCGGCAAGTCCGTCACCGCGCTGTCCGTGCTCGGACTGCTGCCCAAGACGGCCGGCGTCCAGGGCTCAGTGCGACTGGACGGGCGGGAACTGGTCGGGCTGCCCGGCAAGGAGCTCGCCGCGATCCGCGGCCGCCGGATCGCCATGGTCTTCCAGGACCCGCTGTCCGCTTTCACCCCGGTCTACCGGATCGGCGACCAGATCGCCGAGGCCGTCCGCATCCACCAGCGGGTCGACCGGGCCGCCGCCCACCGCCGGGCCGCCGAACTCCTCGACCTGGTGGGCATCCCGGCCCCCGAACGGGCCCTGGACAGCTTCCCGCACGAGTTCTCCGGCGGCATGCGCCAGCGCGCGATGATCGCCATGGCGATCGCCAACGACCCCGACATCCTGCTCGCCGACGAGCCGACCACCGCGCTGGACGTCACCATCCAGGCCCAGGTGCTGGACGTGCTGCGCACCGCGCAGCGGGAGACCGGCGCGGCCCTCGTCCTGGTCAGCCACGACCTCGGGGTGATCGCCGGGATGGCCGACCGGGTCGCGGTGATGTACGCGGGGAGGGTGGTCGAGACCGCCGGGGTGGACGAGCTGTTCGCGGCCCCGCGCCACCCGTACACACTCGGCCTGATCGGCGCGGTGCCCCGGCTGGACGGGCTCGGCGGCCCGCTCGTCCCGATCCCCGGCGCACCCGCCCCGATGGCCGACCTGCCGCCGGGCTGCCCGTTCGCCGCCCGCTGCCCGCTCGCGGAGGAGCGCTGCTCGGCGGCGGAGCCGGAACTGGCCGGGGGCGACGGGCACCTGGCGGCGTGCGTCCGGTCGGCGGAGCTGGCCGAGCGGCGGCCCGCGCCGGCCGACGTCTACCCGGTGCCGGCGCTTCCGGCCCCGTCGGCCGCTCCGGAGGACCGGGGGGACCGGGGGGACCGGGGCTCGCGGGCGCCGGTGCTGGCGGTGAGCGGCCTTGGCAAAACGTTTCCGCTCCTCAAGGGCACGGTGTTCAAGCGCCGGGTCGGCGAGGTCTACGCGGTGGACGGCGTCGACCTGGACCTCCGGGAGGGCGAAACCCTCGGCCTGGTCGGGGAGTCCGGCTCCGGCAAGTCCACCACGCTGTTCGAACTGCTGAACCTCACCGCCCCCGAGACCGGCCGGATCGAACTGCTCGGCCACGACACCGCCAAGCTCTCCCGCGCCGAGGCCCACCGGCTGCGCGCCCGACTGCAGATCGTCTTCCAGGACCCGATGGCCAGCCTCGACCCGCGGATGCCGATCGGCGACATCATCGCCGAACCGCTGCGCGCCCAGCACGCCGCCCGCGAGGAGATCGCCCGCCGGGTGCCCGAACTGCTGCACCAGGTCGGCCTCGACCCGGACCACGCCGCCCGCTACCCGCACCAGTTCTCCGGCGGGCAGCGCCAGCGCGTCTCCATCGCCCGGGCCCTGGCCGTCCGGCCGAAACTGCTGGTCCTGGACGAACCGGTCTCCGCCCTGGACGTCTCCATCCAGGCCGGGGTGCTCAACCTGCTGCAAGCGCTCAAGGCCGAACTCGGCCTCTCCTACCTGTTCGTCTCGCACGACCTCTCGGTGATCCGGCACCTCGCCGACCGGGTCAGCGTCATGTACCTCGGGCGGACGGTCGAACAGGGCGAGGTCTCCGCCGTCTTCGACCGCCCCCGGCACCCGTACACCCGCGCCCTGCTCTCCGCCGTCCCGCTGCCCGACCCCGCCGCCGAGCGCGCCCGCGACCGCATCCTGCTCGCCGGCGACCCGCCCTCCCCCACCGAGCGCCGCACCGGCTGCCCCTTCCGCACCCGCTGCCCGGTGTACGCCCGCCTCGCCGACCCGGCCGCCCGCACGCGGTGCGAACAGGAACGGCCGGCGCTCCTCGGCGACACCCCGGCACAGGACCACCAGGCGGCCTGCCACTACCCGGAGTCGTAGCCGGCCGCCTGCGATCACTACGGGTGACCACTCGAAAGCGATTCGGCGGATCGACCGGGCGCCGTGTAAAGTTCTCCGAGTCAGCAGGCGCCGCTAGCTCAGTTGGTTAGAGCAGCTGACTCTTAATCAGCGGGTCCGGGGTTCGAGTCCCTGGCGGCGCACATGGCAAGGTCTCAGGCCGCTCACTTCGGTGGGCGGCCTGAGGCGTTTCAGTGGGCCTTTCAGTAGGCGCCGCAGTAGGCGCCGCAGCGGATGCCCGGCCTCAGCCGGTGTCCAGGACGGCGGAGGCCACCGCGTCCGGGCGGTCGAACATCACCAGGTGCCCGGCCGGGGCGGTGGTGCGGTAGTCGGCCCCGAGCAGCGCCGCGAGCTCCCGCTGGCCGGCCAGCCACTCCTCGGTACGGCGGCTGCGGCAGCCGTCGTCGGCGGCGAGCACGGTGACCGGCAGGCCCTCCGGCAGCGGCCGGGTGCGCCGCAGCCCGTCCACCTCGGCGGCCAGGTCGAGGTAGCGCGCGTTCTCCCGCAGCAGGGCGCGCAGGGCCCGGCCGGTGCGGTAGCAGTGCCGCACCAGCGGCGCCGGGGCGAGGTCCTCGCGGCAGACCGTGGACAGCCGGGCCGTCAGCCGGCGGGCGGCCGGGCCGAGCAGGTACGGCACGGCGACGGCGGTGGCGGCGCCCGCGAGCGCCCGGGCCGCCAGGTCGCGCGCGCCGGGGGCCGGGTACGGTCGGGCCGCCGGCTCGACGCTGCTGTCCACCAGGACCAACCCGGCGGCCCGGTCGGGGTGCAGCCGGGCGAAGGCCTCGACGTGGAAGCCGGCCAGCGAGTGGCCGACGACGGTGCAGGGCCCGCGCAGCCCGAGGCCGTCCAGCACCGCGCGGATCCGCTCGGCCTCGCCGGCGGCCGTCGGGGCGGGCCGCCCGGTGGCGGGCTCGGGGGCGCTCAGCCCGTAGCCGGGCCGGTCGAAGCGGACCACGGTGCGGTAGGGCGTGAGGAAGGGGACGACCAGGTCCCAGTCGAACCAGCTGCTGCCGAGGCCCCCGGTGAGCAGGCAGACCGGGCCGCTGCCCTCGGTACGGACGTGCAGCGGGACGCCGTCGACGCGCAGGAAGCGCGCCCGGGTGCGGGGGTCGTCGGGTGCGGTCATGCCGGCTCCCGGCCCGGGGGCCGTTCGGCCGACCGGGGCCCCCGGTGCGCCGGCGGAGAAGCGTCGGACCAGGTGGATTCGTCGCCCGGCACCCCCGCGGGGAGGGCCAGGCTCAGCGCCAGGACGGCCAGCCAGAGCGCCACCAGCAGCACCTGGAGCCGCTGGCCGGCCCCGAGCGCCCAGGTGCCGCGCCCGGCCTCGAAGGCGGCGATCGCGGCCAGGCTCCAGCCGGTGGCCAGCAGTTCGGCGCCGAGCAGCCAGGGCCCGATCCGGCGCACCGGCGGCCACCAGCCGTAGCGGCGGGCGGCCACGGTGAGCGCGGCCAGCCCGGTGAGCGCACCGAGCATGGCGAGGCTGCTGGTGACGGCGTGCGCGGTGTGGGTCGCGGGGACGAGCCCGGCGGTCTCGCGGGCGGCGCACATCTCGTCGCTGGTGGGGGCGCAGCTGAGCGGCAGCCGGGAGTCGGCGGCGGTCGCCGCGCCGAACAGGGCGAGGGCGGACCAGCCGACCACCGCCCACCCGCGCCGGGCACCGCGCGGCCCGGCCTGCCCGCCGGCGAGGGCGGTGACGGCAGCGGCGAGCACACAGAGCCCGGCGGCCAGGTCGGTGGCCCGGAACAGGCCGCCCAGCGGCTGGTCCTCGGCCGCGAGTTCGCTGATGTACGCCTGCACCGGGTCGAGTCCGGTGCTCAGCACGACCTCCAGCACCCACGCGGTGTACGCCGTGGCGCTGAGCATCAGCAGCGCGGCGACCGCCTTCCGCGCGTTCGGGTGTCCGGGCTTGGGGCTGGGCACCGTTCCACCCTAACCGGCGGCGAACTGCACCCCAACCGGGCGGAAACGGACAGCTCGGCGGCGGGCCGGCTCCCGCGCGGATGCGGGCGGTTCCGGGCGGTTCGAGGCACCCGCCGGGACCGTGTATTGTTTTCCAGGTCAGCAGGCGCCGCTAGCTCAGTTGGTTAGAGCAGCTGACTCTTAATCAGCGGGTCCGGGGTTCGAGTCCCTGGCGGCGCACAGACATTTGGGGAGCCTCTCGCAGCAGCGAGGGGCTCCTCAATTTTTTGGCCTTCGACGTCCGTTTTGCGTGTGATGTCGGTCTCGATTGCCGTTCCGGTGGAGCCAATCGGCCCGCCCGGCTCGTCCAGGGCAGTAAACCGGAATCGGGACAAAGGTCCCTAACCACCGATGTCCCCGTCCGTGCAGGCTGACCCGGTCCGCCCGCAGGAAAGGCCGCGCCTTGTCCGAGAACGCCCAGAGCGGCCGTCGCACGCCGTCGACAGGCCTCCGACCGGTCAAACGCTTCCAGCGCGCCGCCCCCGCGACCGGCGGCAGGAAGCCCCGCCGTCCGAAGCGCACCGGCTGGCGCCGGCTGATCCCCACCTGGCGGATGAGCCTGCTCGGCCTCGCCGTGGCCCTGCTGCTCGGCGTCGGCCTGTTCGCGCTCGGGGTCACGCTGGTGAAGGTCCCCGACGCGCACGCCGCCGCGACCGCGCAGAGCAACACCTGGCTCTACGCCGACGGCTCCGTGATCACCCGCACCGGCCAGACCAACCGGCAGAACGTCAGCCTGGACAAGGTCTCCCCCGCCGCCCAGCACGCCGCACTGGCCGCCGAGGACCGCAACTTCTACCACGAGGGCGCCGTCAACGTGCAGGGCCTGCTCCGGGCCGCGGTCAACACCGCCAAGGGCGCGGGCACCCAGGGCGGCTCCACGATCACCCAGCAGTACGTGAAGAACACGTACCTGAACCAGAAGCAGTCGGTCACCCGCAAGGTGAAGGAACTCTTCATAGCCATCAAGGTGGACGCCACCGAGAGCAAGGACGACGTCCTCTCCGGCTACCTGAACACCTCCTACTACGGCCGCGGCGCCTACGGCATCCAGGCCGCCGCCCACGCGTACTTCGGCGTCGACGCCTCCGCGCTCGACCCCGCCCAGGGCGCCTACCTGGCCACCCTGCTGAACGCCCCGAGCGCCTACGACGTGGCCACCGCGACCCCGGCCGGCAAGCAGAACGCCGTCAACCGCTGGAACTACGTGCTGGACGGCATGGTCAAGGAGGGCTGGCTCTCCGCCGAGGAGCGGTCCGCCATCACGTTCCCGGACGTCAAGGACCCGCAGCCCAACCCGGGCCTGTCCGGCCAGACCGGCTACCTGGTGAACGAGGCCACCCAGTACCTCACCTCGAACCAGGTCATCAGCGAGACCGAGCTGGCCAAGGGCGGCTACACGATCAAGCTGAGCATCGACCCGGCCCGCCAGCAGGCCCTCCAGGACTCCGTCCAGGCGCAGCTGCGCGACACCCTGAACCCGGACAAGCGGAAGAAGGACGCGGCCGCCCAGGCCGGCGCCGTCTCCGTGGACCCGAAGACCGGCGCGGTCGTCGCCCTCTACGGCGGCGTCGACTACGTCAAGCACTACGTCGACAACGCGACCCGGCGGGACTACCAGGCCGGCTCGACCTTCAAGGCGATCGCCCTGGCGGCCGCGTTCGAGAACAACGCCAAGACCCAGGACGGCCGGACCGTCACCCCGCGCACCGTCTACGACGGCACCAGCGGCCGCAAGGTCCGCGGCGGCAAGGGCACCCCGTACGCGCCGCCGAACGAGGGCGACAGGAGCTACGGCCAGATCTCCCTCCAGCAGGCCACCGACTGGTCGGTCAACTCGGCGTTCGCCCAGCTGGCCCAGGACACCGGGCTCCAGAAGGTCAAGGACACCGGCATCGCGCTGGGCCTGCCCGGCAGCACCCCGGGCCTCGACCCGGTGCCGTCCATCCCGCTCGGCGCAGCCACCCCGAGCGTGCTCGACATGGCCGGCGTGTACGCGGCGCTGGACAACGGCGGCAAGCAGATCACCCCGTGGCTGGTGCAGTCCGTGGACCGCGAGGGCGAGGCCCTCCCGCTGCCCGTGCACAAGACCACCCAGGCGATCAGCACGGACACCGCGAACCAGGTCACCTCGATGCTCCAGGGTGTGGTGAGCGACCCGGGCGGCACCGGCTGGCGAGCGAAGGCACTGGGCCGCCCGGTGGCAGGCAAGACCGGCACCACCGACGACCAGAAGTCGGTCTGGTTCGTCGGCTACACCCCCGAGCTGGTCACCTCGGTGGCCCTGTTCGGCCAGGACCCGGGCAACGGGGCCCAGGTCAGTCTGAGCGGCGTCGGCGGGATCGACGGCGCGGCGGGCGGCCAGTTCCCGGCGCAGATCTGGACCAGCTACATGAAGGCGGCGCTCAAGGGCGTGCCGGTCAGCGACTTCCAGACCCCGGCCGACGGCGGCGACTCCTCCGGCGCCACCGATCTGCCGACGGCCCCGTCCTCGCCGAGCGCCACCCCGTCGACCGGGACCGGCTCGAACGGCGGCTCGACCGCCCCCGCGGCGCCGACCACCCCGCCGAGCGACGGCGCCGGGGCCGGCTCGGGCTCGGGCTCGGGCTCGGGTCCGACCACGCCGGCCGGCGGCTCGAACTCCGGCGGCGGCGGCGTGACCAGCCCGCCGACCGCGCCCCCGGCCACCCAGCAGCCGACCGCCCCGCCGACGACGCGGCCCACCGGGCGGCCGACCGGCCGGCCGACACCCTCCACCGGCCCGACCACGGCGCCGACCACCCAGCCGACCACCCAGCCCACGGGCGGGCCGGACACGCCCACCGGGGCGGGGGCGAACGCCGGGTAGCGGCGGCGGGGGGGCTTGGGCGGCGGGGGGCCCGGACGGCGAGGGGGCGCGGACGGCGAGGGGGCGCGGACGGCGAGGGGGCGCGGGTGGCGAGGGGGCGCGGACGGCGAGGGGGCGCGGGTGGCGAGGGGGCGCGGACGGCGGGAGGGTCGTGCGCAGGCTGGGTGAGTGCGCCGCTGCGCACAGTTCCGTGCAGGACCAAATGACGGAATGGCACCTTACTGAACGCCCGGTATGACTGTCACAATGCGTCGGTGCACAGATCAACGGCCTCGCCCACCCTCCCCACGGGCAGAACCCTCGGCCTCAGCCTCGCGCTGGTCTCCGCGTTCGCCTTCGGCGGCTCCGGCACCGCCGCGAAACCGCTGATCGAGGCCGGCCTCTCACCGCTGCACGTGGTGTGGCTCCGAGTCACCGGCGCCGCCGTGGCCCTGCTCCCCATCGCCTACCGCCACCGTGACGCCGTCCTGCGCCGCCCCGGCCTGCTGATCGGGTTCGGCCTGCTCGCCGTGGCCGGCGTCCAGGCCTGCTACTTCGCGGCGATCTCCCGCATCCCGGTCGGCGTCGCCCTGCTCATCGAGTACCTCGGACCGCCACTGCTCATCGGCTACGTCAAGTTCGTCCAGCGCAAGCCGATCAGCCGGGGCGCCGCGATCGGCGCCGGCGTAGCGGTCGCCGGGCTGGCCTGCGTGGTGGAGGTCTGGAACGGCCTGAGCTTCGACGCGCTGGGCGTGCTCTTCGCCCTCGGCGCGGCCTGCTGCCAGGTCGGCTACTTCGTGCTCGCCGACGCTGGCCGCCGGGGCGAGCGCCCGGTCGACCCGCTGGCGGTCAGCGCGTTCGGGCTGCTGATCGGCGCCGTCCTGCTCACCGTCTTCACTCGGCCCTGGCAGGCCGACTGGAGCACGCTCGGCGGGTCCGTGGTGATGAACGGGCACACCCTGCCCGCGCTGCTCCCGGCCGCCTGGATGATCCTCATCGCGACCGTGCTCGCCTACCTGACCGGCGTGATCGCCGTCGGGCACCTCTCGCCCCCGGTCGCCGGGGTGGTGGCCAACCTTGAGGCGGTCGTCGCCACCGTGCTGGCCTGGGTCCTGCTCGGCGAGCACCTCGGTCTGCCGCAGATCGCGGGCGGCCTGCTCGTGCTGACCGGCGCCTTCGCGGCGCAGACCGGCAAGCCGGCGGCCGTGGAGGCCGCGGACGCCAAGGGTGCTCGGGATTCCCGGGATTCCCGGGACTCCCGGGATGCTCCGGACTCTTCGGAGCGGGTCGCCGCCGAGCGGCAGGTCAGCGGCCGACCCAGCCGAACCAGTCGAGGTGATTGAGCGGCCACACCACGGCCGACACCGGCCCGACCACGTTGTCCACCGGCACTGCCCCGCCCCCCGGACCGCGCTGGTGGTAGCGGGAGTCCGCCGAGTCGCTGCGGTGGTCGCCCTCGACCCAGACGTGGCCCGAGGGCACCGTCACCGGCCCGAAGTCCAGGCCCGCGCAGGAGTCGTCGCCGGAGTGCAGGTACGGCTCGTCGACCTTCTTCCCGTCGACGGTCAGCGTGGTGCCCGTGCACTGCACGGTCTGGCCACCGGTCGCGATGACCCGCTTGACCAGGTAGTTGTCGTCCTTCGGCGGCACCAGGCCGACGAAGCTCAACACCGAGCCGGCCGCGTTGGTGAACGGGTTCGAGTCGACGGGCTGCGGCGGGAGCCAGCCACCCGGATCCTTGAACACCACCGGCTGCCCGGGCTCCGGCTTCCAGCCGGTCAGCGGCGCCAGCTTGTTCACGCCCACCCGGTCGCCGATCCGCAGCGTGTTCTCCATCGAGCCGGACGGGATGGTGAACACCTGGAACAGGCAGGTCTTGATCAGCAGCGCGACCACCAGGCCCACCGCCGCCATCGCCGGGATCTCGATCCACCAGGGCCGGGGCCGACGCCCGGCACGCCGGGCCTTGCGGCCACGCGAACCGTGCGCACGGCGGCGGGCCTCGGCACGGCCTCCGGGCGCGTCAGGGGCCTCGGAAGCACCGGGGCCGCGTCCGGCGGCGGGGGCCGGACCGGACCCGGCATCGCTCGGCGTTTCGGGCAGGTTCACCGCCATCGTCGCTGCTCCACCTCTCCGGCTGGGGGAACCTGCACGCTACGCCAACCCCGGAGCCTCACGAAATCCGGCGTTTAGCCGCCCCCGACATGTCCGGGCCGGGCGGCGCCGGGGCCGTCCTCGACGGCTCACCACCGACCCCCTCAGGGGTGCGCTCTCAAGCGCGGGCGATGGCCTCGTGGTGCCGGATGACCTCGGCGATGATGAAAGTCAGGAACTTCTCGGCGAAGACCGGGTCCAGCTTGGCCCCGGCGGCCAGCTCCCGCAGCCGCTTGATCTGGTCGCGCTCACGCGCCGGATCGGCCGGCGGCAGCTTGTGCTCGGCCTTGAGCCGGCCGACCCGCTGGGTCGCCTTGAAGCGCTCGGCCAGCATGTGGACCACCGCGGCATCGATGTTGTCGATGCTCTCGCGCAGGCTGGTCAGCTCCGCCCGCACGGCGGCGTCGACCCCGTCGGTCAGGCCTGCGTCGGGGGTCGTGGGGTGGTCCGTCATCGGGGCGGCTCCCGGTGTCTGAAGTGGGCACCCGGCCGTACGGCGGCCGGGCTCGGGCCCGGGCAAATCTAACAGGGCCCCCGTGGTGGAGCCGCACCTTTTGGCGGATCCGTCCGCAATCCGGACATTGCCCGCACCGCCCGGCACACGGCGCCGATCCGGGCCCGCGCCGCCCCGGGCCGAACGGGGGCCGCCCCGTAGGCTGGTGCGCGTATGACCGGAAGTGACGACTCAGCAGTCCCTCAGTAATGGAGGTACCGATCGTGGCAACCACCCGCACCGCCCGCACCGCTTGGGAAGGCAACCTGCTCGACGGCAAGGGGCAGGTGACCTTCGCCTCGTCCGGGATCGGCGAGTACCCCGTCTCCTGGCCGGCCCGGGCCGAACAGCCCAACGGCAAGACCAGCCCGGAGGAGCTGATCGCCGCCGCTCACTCCGCGTGCTTCTCGATGGCCCTCTCGCACGGCCTGACCGGCGCTGGCACCCCGCCCGTCAAGCTGGACACCCAGGCCGATGTCACCTTCCAGCCCGGCACCGGCATCACCGGCATCCACCTGACCGTCACCGGCGAGGTGCCCGGACTGGACGAGGCCGACTTCACCAAGGCCGCCGAGGACGCCAAGGCCAACTGCCCGGTCAGCAAGGCGCTCACCGGCACCACCATCACCCTCACCGCCAAGCTGGCCTGACGCCCCGACGGATCCCGTCGGACCCCGGCGGATCCCGGCGCGCTCCGGCCGCTCCGGCCGCTCCGGGCGCGCGGTCGGCGCCCGGGGGCGCGATCTCGGCGCACGCGCCCCTGGCGCACATCATGTGATGTGCACCGGGGGCGTCTGCGCGTACCGCCGCACATGATCACAAAGCGGGCGAATCACCCTGGCGGCGGTCACCGCCCGTTGCCGCCGCGGCCTATGATCGGCCGCAGCGCCCTGTTCTTCACGCGGGTCTCCGCGCGACAGCGCCCCACGGCGGGCGCCCCGCACCGGACCGACTCCGAGGACCGCGACAGAGTGCGGAGCCGGCCGCCGGAGTCCCGATCGGCCGGCCGGACCAGCATCCAACGTCAGCAGCGGACGGGAGCATGCCGTGCCGGGCCAGAACGAGGGGGCCGACGCACACCACCCGGGCGTGCGGCACGAGGAAACACCGCACCACCGTCACCTCACAACACCCCTCCTGGGCCCGGACATCAGCACCGTCGGTCCAGTCGGTCCGGTTGGTTCGGTCGGTTCGATCAGTCCAGTCGGTCCGGTCGGCGTCGTCGGTTCCGTCACGGCCGTCGGTGCTGTCGCGACCGGCGGCCGGGCCGTCGGCACGGCGAGTGCGGCGAGTGTGGCGAGTGCGGCAGGAACCGTGCTGGACGACCCCGGGATGCTGCTCTGCCCCACCTGCTCGGCGCCGCTGACCGACGGCACCCACCGGAGCGCCGTCGACGGCCCCGGCCAGGAGAACGGCGGGAGCGACCGGCTGCTGGCCGCGCTGCGGGCCAGCGAATCCCGATTCCGGGCCGCCTTCTGCGACGCGGTCATCGGGATGGCCCTGATCGACCCCGAGGACCGGATCATCGAGGTCAATCCCGCCTTCGCCGCCCTGATCGGACGCAGCGTCGGCGAACTGGTCCGCACCCACCTGCACGAGATCATCGATCCGGAGGGCATGCCGCACCGGCTCTTCCCCGAACTCGTCCACGGCGGGCGGGAGCGGTTCCGCGTGGAGAAGCAGCTCAAGCACCGCGAGGGCCGCACCGTCTGGAGCAAGGTCACCGTCTCGCTGATCCGGGACGGCGCCGGCCAGCCGCTCTACACCCTCGCACTGGTGGAGGACATCACCGAGCAGCGCCGGCTCGGTGACCGTCTGGAGTACCAGGCCCTGCACGACCCGCTGACCCGACTGCCCAACCGGACGTCCTTCTTCGAGCGGCTCGACGCCGCCTGCGCCACGGCCACCGGGACCACCGGGACTGCTGAGCCCGCCGAGGCTCCCGACACCGCCGACACCAGCGACACCGTCCTCGCGCCGGCGGACGGGCGCCGGGTCGGCGTCTGCTACCTGGACCTCGACGGTTTCGCGGCGATCAACGAGACGCTCGGGCACCACATCGGCGACCAGTTGCTGATCGCCGTCGCCGCCCGGCTGCGCGGCGGGTTCTCCGGGCACGACGCCCACCTGGTGGCCCGGATGGGCGGCGACGAGTTCGCTGTCCTGGTCACCGACAGCCGGGGCAGCGACCAACTGACCGACCTGGCCGCCCGGATCCTCCAGGAACTGGAACACCCCTTCGACGTCGCCGGACACCGACTGGTCATCACGGCCAGCGTCGGCGTCGTCGAACGGTCCGTGCACGAGACCACCCCGACCGACCTGGTCAAGGACGCCGACGCCACGCTCTACTGGTCCAAGGCCGACGGCCGCGCCCGTTGGACCCTCTACGACCCGGACCGCGGCGCCCACCAGCTGACCCGCCAGCTCCTCGCCACCGCACTGCGGCCCGCCCTGGAGCGCGGCGAGTTCACCATCGAGTACCAGCCGCTGGTCGGCCTGGCCGACGGAGCCGTCCACGGCGCGGAGGCCCTCGTCCGCTGGCGCCACCCCCGCTACGGGACGCTCTCTCCGGACCGCTTCATCCCGCTCGCCGAGGAGACCGGCGCGATCGTGCCCCTCGGCACCTGGGTACTGGAGGAGTCCTGCCGCCAGGCCCGGCAGTGGCTCACCGAGTTCCCCGAGACCGAGACCTTCGTGAGCGTCAATCTGGCCGCCCGCCAGATCTGGGACTCCGACGTGGTCGCCGACGTCGCCCGCGCCCTCGAACGCACCGGGCTGCCGGCCCGGCTGCTCCAGCTGGAGATCACCGAGAGCGCCCTGCTCGGCCCCGGCGGACGGCCGTTGCAGGCGCTCCAGGCGCTCGCGGACATGGGCGTGCGGATCGCGATCGACGACTTCGGCACCGGCTACTCCAACCTGGCCTACCTCTCCCGGCTGCCGGTGCACGTCCTGAAGCTCGACGGCACCTTCATCGAGGGGTTCCGCGACCCGGCCCCGGCGACGAACCCTTCGGAACTCCCCGAGCTCGGCTCCCGCCGCAGCGACGCCGACGAGCAGATCGTGGGCGCGATGGTGCAGCTGGCCCACACCCTCGGCCTGACCGTCACTGCCGAGGGCATCGAGAGCGCCGCGCAGGCCGAACGGCTGCGGCTGACCGGCTGCGACACCGCCCAGGGCTGGTACTTCGCCCGGCCGGGCGAGGCCGAGCTCGTCGCCGCCATACTCCGCAAGGACCGCCCCGGCCCGGACACCAGCCGGTAACCGGGGCCGGCCCCGCTGCGGACCCGGCGGCCGGGCCTCTCCGCCCAGGCCTTCCGTACTCAGGCCTTCCGTGCTCAGGCCTCGACCGTCAGGCTTCCGCCGTCAGGCTTCCGCCGTCAGGCCGTACGCCTCGGCGATCAGGCCGTAGGAGCGGAGCCGGGCCTCGTGGCCGTGGATGTGCGAAGTGACCATCAGCTCGTCCACGCCCGTCCGCTTGCGCAGGGCCTCCAGCCCGTCCGCGACCTCGCCCGGGGCGCCGAGCACCACGTTGTCGAGCCAGCTGTCGATGAACTCCGCCTCGGCCGGGCTGTACGGGTAGGCCTCGGCCTCCTCCGGGGTGGGGATCGGGCCGGGGTTGCCGCGCCGCAGCCGGAGCATGCCGAGGGCCGCGGAGCGGGCGAGACGACGGGCCGCACCCTCGTCCTCGGCGGCGACCGCGCTCACACCGATCAGCGCGTACGGCTCGGCGAGCACCGCGGAGGGCCGGAAGGACTCCCGGTAGAGGTCGAGCGCCGGGACGGTGTTGACGCTGCTGAAGTGGTGGGCGAAGGCGAATGGCAGGCCGAGGCGGCCGGCCAGCTGGGCGCTGAAGCCGGAGGACCCGAGCAGCCAGACCGGCGGGCGCCCGTCGCCCTGGGGGACGGCGGTCAGCTGGGCGTAGGGGTGGCCGGAGGGGAAGTCGCCGTCGAGGAAGTGGGTCAGCTCGGCGAGCTGCTGCGGGAAGTCGTCGGCGCCCTCGGCGCGGCCGCGGCGCAGCGCCCGGGCGGTGGCCGGGTCGGTGCCGGGGGCGCGACCGAGCCCCAGGTCGATCCGGCCCGGGTGCAGGGCCTCCAGCAGGCCGAACTGCTCGGCGATGGCCAGCGGGGCGTGGTTGGGGAGCATCACCCCGCCCGAGCCCAGCCGCAGGGTCGTGGTGTTGGCGCCGAGGTGGGCGAGCAGGACGGCCGGGGTGGAGCTGGCCACTCCCGGCATGCCGTGGTGCTCGGCCACCCAGAAGCGGTGGTAGCCCCACTGCTCGGCGTTGCGGGCCAGCGCGGTGGTCGCGGCCAGGGCCTCGGCGGGCGTGTAGCCGACGCCCACGGTGGCCAGGTCGAGGATGGAGAGCGGGGCGGGCGCCGTGCCGCGGGCGGTGCCCCGGATCGCCGCGCCGGTCCGCGGTTCGGTCGGGTGCTCCTGCTGGTCCTCGGTGGTCATGCCGTCCGCCCTTCTGGCTTTCTTGAGCCGGCCCTGGTGGGCGACCGCGGGTCTCGGGTGGCCCGGCGGTCGCTGCTGCCGACCGGGGTCAACCACCGCGCCGGGCCGACTGTTCCCGCATCCGGCACGTTCCGACCTGCACACCGACCACCACGCCGACCTCACGCCCGCTCCACCGCGGCCCGTGCAGCGGCCCCGCTCCGGCCCGTACGCCGGCCCCGTTCCGGCCCCGCTTCGATCCCGCCCGGCGCCGGCGGGCACGGCCCGGTACGGTGCCGCCGACCGACCATTCGGATGACGGAGAGCCAGCGGTCGGACACTCCTGGCGACTTCATGCCGGCGCCGGAGGTCACCGGGCGGAGGGCTCGCGCCTTTGCGCAGGTCGGGGCCGGGGTCTGTGACCCGCGGCATACCGGGGTGCTTCATGGCATGAAAAGTCGAGGCGCTAGCGTTGACCTCAGCGGCCACCTGCTCCCCCGGGCGGCGTGGAGGGAGTACAGGCCTTGAACTTCGTGGCGGCGATCGGATCCTCGTGGATCTGCGCCCTGGCGCTCTTCGCCGTGCTCGGAGACGCCCTCCTGCCCTTCATCCCCAGCGGGACACTGGTCATCCTGGCGGTGCTCAAGACGGCGCGGATCGACGGCGCCCCGGTGCTGCTCGGCCTGGGCGTGGCAGTGGCCTCCTTCCTCGGCGACCTCCTCCTCCTGCACCTCGCCCGGCGCGGCGCCCCGCTGCTCCAGCGCCGGCTCGCCCGGCGCCCGGAACTGGCGGCCAGCGTGACCAGGGTCCAACAGGCCCTGGTCGAACGCCCTCACGGGGCGGCCGCGGCCATGGTGGTGGTCGCCCGGTTCGTCCCGGCCGGGCGGACCGTCCTGGACGTGGCCATCGGCCACTCCCCCGCCCACCCGCACCGCTTCCTGCACTGGTCGGCACTGGCGGCGCTGGTCTGGGCCGCCTACATCGTGACGCTGGGCTGGCTGAACAGCCACTGGTTCGACACCGCCTGGTTGAGCCTCGCGGTGTCCTGCACCGCTGCCACCATCGTCAGCACCGCGATCGCGCGAATAGTGCGCCGCAACCGACGACGGCTCGCCGCGCTCTGACCGCTGCGCCTCGGCCTGCGCCCCCGGCCCCGGACGTCCCGGTCGCCCCTCGCCTCGCCCCCGCCACGGGCGAGATCTGCCCGGACGGGCGACGAGCCGTACCGAGCGCTGACGAACTCTGACCCGCCCCGCCGGACCGGCGGTACCGTACTCCCCTGGCGGCGCGAGGAGCGAAGCGTCACAGGACGGCAACAGACGACGAATCCTTGCAGCCCAGCCCGGCCCTGCTGACGTGTTGACTCTCGTAGAGGGTCGACGGCCTTGGTGGCCGCTGCGGCCACATGGCATGCTAACGGCGGAAAATTCATCAATTGCCCGATTTGACCGGTGCGGCCCCGGGCCGCCCTCACCACCGGCATCGGCACCCAGGGGAGACCATGACCAGCATCTCGCGCAGGACGGTGCTCAGTGCGACCGCTGCGACCGCGGCCCTCGGCGCGGTCGCGGCCTGTTCCAGCAGCGGATCCGGTTCGAGCCAGAACTCCTCCTCCCCCACGACCGGCGGCAGCCCCGGCACCACCCCGGCGGGCACGACCGACCCGACCAAGACGGGGGTGCCCAAGGGCACTCCGATCGGCGACGGTTCCAACGCCGACACCGGCCCGCAGCCGAACCAGCCGAAGCCCGAGAAGCTCAAGCCCGGTGAGCGGCCGCCGCAGTTCGTGGTGTTCTCCTGGGACGGCGCGGGTGGCACCGACGACGGCCAGTTCCCCCGCTTCCTCAAGCTGGCGGAGCAGTACAAGGCCACGATGACCTTCTTCCTCTCCGGTATATACGCCCTGCCCAAGGGCAAGGCCGACCTGTACCACCCGCCGAAGCACTCGGTCGGCGCCTCCGACATCCCGTACCTGTCGGACGGTGCGGTCAAGAGCACGCTCAAGCTCGTCAGCCAGGCATGGCTGGCCGGGCACGAGATCGGCACCCACTTCAACGGGCACTTCTGCTCCAGCCGCCCGGACAAGAACGGGGTCAACATGTGGACCCCGGAGGACTGGCAGAGCGAGATCGACCAGGCGATCGGCTTCGTGACCCAGTGGCGGACCAACACCGGCTTCACCGACGTCGACCCGCTCCCCTTCGATTACAAGAAGGAGCTCATCGGCGGCCGCACCCCCTGTCTGGAGGGTCAGAAGGCGCTCCTGCCGACGGCCGCGAAGCTGGGCTGGAAGTACGACGCCAGCTCCTCCGGCGGCCTGCAGATATGGCCGCAGAAGGTGCAGGACGGCAAGGTCTGGGACTTCCCGCTGCAGTCCATCCCGTTCCCCGGGCACTCCTTCCAGGTGCTGTCGATGGACTACAACATCCTGGCCAACCAGTCCGCGGGCAGCACCAAGGGCGACCCGTCCAAGTACAACGACTGGCGCACCCAGGCCAAGGACTCCTACCTGGCCGGCTTCGACCGCGCCTACAACAGCAACCGTGCGCCGTTCTTCATCGGCAACCACTTCGAGCAGTGGAACGGCGGCATCTACATGGACGCCGTCGAGGAGACCCTCAAGACCATCGCGGGCAAGCCGGACGTCCGACTGGTCTCCTTCCGGCAGCTGGTCGAGTGGCTGGAGGTGCAGGACCAGTCCACCCTGCGCAAGCTGCGCACGCTCAACGTCGGCCAGGCGCCGAGCGGCGGCTGGGAGACCTTCCTCGGCGCTGCGGGCTGAGACGGGGCAGACCGAGACAGGGCGGGCCGGGACGGGGCAGACCGGGACAGGCGCGGCCGGCGGGGTGGACGGACCCCGCCGGCCGCCGTCGTCGGGGCCGGGCCCGCTACCCCGCGGCGGTGACGTCCGCGAGCAGGCCGCGGACGATGCGCTCGGCCCCCGGCTCTCCCCAGAGGATCGAGTAGTGGTTGGTGTCCGGCACCAGCGAGGCCGGCACCCGGGCCTGGTCCAGCCCGGCCAGCCCGATCCGCTGGTGGTCGTAGAGGCCCTGGGGCTCGTCGAGCAGGCCGCGCTCGGCCCAGAGCAGTTCGGCCGGGCAGGGCAGCCGGTGCACTGCGGTGGCCGCGTCCCGGTCCAGCAGGACCTGGGCGCCGTCGGTCTGTACGGCCTCCAGCACGCAGGAGGAGCGCAGTTCGGGCTCGACACCGACCAGGTCGCGCTGGGTGTAGGCGTCGATCTCCGCCGACCAGGCCGTCCCGAAGGCCGGGTGCCGCTGCCAGAACTCGCGGTAGGCGTCCCGGTCCGGGAAGGTCATCGACAGCCGGGCCAGCGCGGGGCCGAGCACCGCGGCCAGCGCGTCCTCCTCACGGATACCCTCCGGCAGCGGGAAGGTCAGCGCGCCGTCCACCAGCAGCACCCGGCGGACGAGTTCCGGGTGCCGGACGGCGGCCAGGGCGGTGACCCAGGCTCCCATCGAGTGGCCGACCACGGTGGTCGGGCCCGTGCCGAGGGCCGTGATCAGTGCGGCCACGTCGTCGGCGTGCCGGGCCAGCCCGTACGGCCCGGCGACCGCGCGGCTCCCGCCGCGCCCCCGCAGGTCGGGCGCGAGCAGGGTGACCCGCCCGGCGAGTTGACGGGCGACCTCGTACCAGGCGAGGCCGTTGGCGGTGATGCCGTGCACCGCCACGATCGTCGGGGCGTCCGGCTCGGCGGCGGGCCAGCGCAGGACCGCCAGCTCCCCTCCGGGCACGGCGACGGTCAACTCCTCGGGCTTCAGGGGCGACTGGCTCACGCGGGGGTACCTCCGGTGGGACGGGCGGTCCGGGTAGCGGCCGGAGTGCGGACCGCACGGGCGGATCGGGCGGCGCGAATGCGGGCAGGCAGTCTAGCCAGGCCGCCGGGCAGCAGGTAGACCACCGCGACGAACAGGGTGCCCAGCAGGAACAGGGGTTGGGAGAGCGGCACCCGCAGGACCGCGGGCAGGTCCGCGATCGTCGTCGAGTTGGCGAGGTCGCCGAGCCGGTGGCTGGCCCAGGTGTAGAGGACACCGCCGAGCAGCGGACCCCAGCGGGTCCCCGAGCCGCCGAGCACCACCATCACCAGCAGGGCGAGCGTGGCGTCGGAGCCGGCGGCCTGCGGGGTGGCGCCGCCGGTCAGCAGCAGGTAGACCACCCCGCCCAGCCCCGCGAGGCCGCCGGCGAGCACGAAGGCGACCAACTTGTAGCCGTAGGGACGCAGTCCGAGCACCTCCACCCGGCGCTCGTTCTCCTTGATCCCCTCCCAGACCCGACCGGCCGGCGAGTTGACGGCCCAGTGGACCACGGCGACCGTCAGCACCAGGTAGCCGACGGCGATCCAGTAGAGGTTGGCGGTGTTCTCGATCCCGAGCAGGCCGGAGGGCAGCAGGTCGGCCGGGGCGGAGCGGCCCTCCTCACCGCCGGTGACGCCACCGGGGTTGCGCTGGACGAGGATCGAGCCGGCCTGGGCGAAGGCGAGGGTGACCATGGAGAAGCCGATTCCGGTGACGCGGAGGCTGACCGAGCCGAGCAGCAGGGCCAGCGCGACGGTGCAGGCGACGCCGAAGACCGCCGCGGCGGCGAACGGCAGTCGCAGTTCCAGCATGCCGAGGTCGGTGGCGTAGAGGCCGGTCGCGAAGTAGAGCGCGTGGCCGAAGGAGAGCAGTCCGGTGCGGCCGAGCAGGAGGTCGTAGCCGGAGGCGAGGGCCCCGTAGAGCAGGCACAGGGCGAGCAGTTGCAGGCTGCCGGGGCTGCCGAGCGGGCCGTCGAGCAGTCCCGGGACGGGAAGCGCACTATATGGGGCGACAAGGAGCGTGATCAGCAGGGCGATCGGCCACCAGCGTAGCGCTCTGTGCACCGGTGTCCAGCGATTAGTGACTGAATCACCTGTTCGAGGGATGGCGCCGAGGTCGGTCGTGTGTTCACAATGGGTCTCGGCAAGGCTGGTGTCAGTCCCCCTTGCCACAGTGACGGTGTTGGCGGAGCTGGTGTCAGTCCCCTCTGCCAGCATGGCGGTCATGGCAGGGCTGGTGTCAGTCCCCCCTGCCATGGCGGCGGCGCTGCGGTCGGCCGCGGGGCCACCGGTGCTCGTGATCGGAGTTTCGGCGCTCACGCGAGCCTCCCGGTGAGTCCACGGGGTCGGACGAGAAGGAGCACGGCGAGCAGGACGACGACCGAGAGGTCGCCGAGCCCGGCGCCGGTGTAGTAGTTGGCGAACTGCTGGACGAGACCAACGCCCACGGAGGCGACGGCGGCCCCGGTGACGGAGCCCATGCCGCCCATCACCACGACGACGAAGGCGAAGATGAGCAGCCCGGTCCCCTGGCCGGGATTGACCGAACCGAAGTAGAGGCCACCGAGGGCACCGCCGAGCGCGGCGGCCGCCCCGCCGATGGCGAAGACGAGGGTGAACGCCTTCCGGACGTCGATGCCGAGCGCCGTGACCATCGCCCGGTCCTCGACGCCGGCCCGGACGATCAGCCCGTAGCGGGTACGGGCGAGGAACAACCGAAGAGCGAGCAGCAGCAGCGCGGCCGCGGCCACGAGCACGAAGCGGTTGACCGGGACGGTCGCACCGAGCACGTGCCAGGTGCCGGAGAGCACGGCCGGCTGGGGGAAGGGGCGGGCGTCCGCGCCCCAGACCCCCATCAGGAGGGCGGGCACGGCGAGCCCGACCCCGACGGTGGCGAGGATCTGATCGCGCGGCCGGCTGTAGAGCGGGCGGATCAGGAAGAGCTCCAGCAGGACGGCGGCGGCCGTTCCGACCAGGGTGCCGAACGGCACCGCGAGCCAGAAGGAGAGGCCGGCCTCGGTGCCGGCCCACCAGGTGGCGTAGGCGCCGATGGAGAGCAGGGCGCCGTGCGCGAAGTTGAGCACGTCCATCAGACCGAAGATCAACGACAGACCGGAGGCGACCAGGAAGTACAGCGCACCAAGACCTAGTCCGGTACAGGAGAGGAGGACGACGGTGTCCATCAGGGCTTCACCTCCGCGGTGACGACAGGGGTGGCCGGAGAAGCGGCGGGCCGGGGTCCGCCGGCGAGCGGGTGACGGGAGCCGACGCCGAGCAGGCGGCGGGCGGCCTCCTCGTCGGCCAACAGCTCGGCGGTGTCGCCCCGGTGGGCGGTACGGCCGTCGGCCAGGACGGCGCAGGTGCCGGCCAGCCGTCGGACGAGGGCGAGGTTCTGCTCGACCAGGAGAACGGGCACGGCCTCGGCCGCTCGCGCCAGCACCTCGGCCACCTCGGCGACGATCTTCGGCGCCAGACCCTTGGTGGGCTCGTCGGCGATGATCAACCGGTTGCGGTTGAGCAGCGTCCGGCCTATCGCCACCATCTGCTGCTGGCCGCCGGAGAGCGTCCCGGCCAACTGGCCGGCCCGCTGCTTGAGTTCGGGGAAGAGCTCGTGGACGAGCGGATAGTTCGGCTCGCCCGCCTCGCCCCCGCCCCGGACGGCGCGCTCGGCGAGGCGGAGGTTCTCGGCGACCGTCAGGCCGGCGAAGATCCCCCGGTCCTCGGGGGCGTAGCCGATGCCATGACGGACCACCAGATGTGTCGGAAGGGAGGCGAGTTCGACACCGGAGAAGCGGACACTTCCGGTGCGCGGCACCAGGCCCATCACGGCCTTGACGGTGGTGGTCTTGCCGGCGCCGTTGCGGCCGAGGAGCGCGGTGACCCCGACGGGGGCCACGTCGAGGTCGACACCGTGCAGGATGTGCAGCCCGCCGATGACCACCCGCAGATCGCGAACGGAGAGGAGAGGGGCGGCAGGAGACGTAGGCACGGCCGCGGAGGCAGCGGCAGCGGCAGCGGTGGAGGTAAAACCGGGCGAGGGGAGCGGAGAGGAGGTCACAGCGCCTCGCCCAGGTAGGCCTGTTGCACGGTCGGGTCGGCCATCACTGCCTCGGGGGTGTCCAGCGCGAGCAGCGTGCCGTGGTGCATCACCGCGAGGCGGTCGGCCAGCCCGAGCAGGACGTCCATGTGGTGCTCGACCATCAGGACGGTCCGGCCCAGGTCGCGGTGCACGGACCGGATCAGCTCGGTGAGGGCCGGCACCTCCTCGGCGCTGACCCCGGCCATCGGCTCGTCCAGCAGGATCAGCCGCGGATCGGAGACGAGGAGGACGGCCAGTTCCAGTTTGCGCTTCTCGCCGTGCGAGAGCGCGCCCGCCAAGGTGTCCGCACGGTGGGTGAGTTCGGTGCGGTGGAGGGTCTCGGCCAGCTGCTCCTGGTACCGGTCGGCACGGCGCCAGAGCCGGTACGAGGCGCGCGGTCCGGCCGCCGCCTGGGCGGCCAGTCGGACATGGTCGGCGACGGTCATCCCCGGCCAGAGGGAGGAGGTCTGGAAGGTGCGGCCGAGGCCGCGGCGCGCCCGGGCGTGCACGGCCTCGGCGGTGACGTCCACACCGTCGAGGTGGAGGCTGCCGTGGGTCGCCGGATAGATGCCGGAGATCAGGTTGAAGAGGGAGGTCTTGCCGGCGCCGTTGGGGCCGATGAAGGCGATGAACTCGCCTTCGCCGACCGAGAAGGAGACGTCCTCGACGATCGGCACCCCGCGGACGGACCAACCGAGTCCGTCCAGCCGAAGCACCGGGGCGGGCGAGGCCGTGGTCGTGGCCGGGGAACCGGCCCGGGAAGGAGTGGGGGCGGTGGGAGCGGGCATCGGGATCAGCCCGCCATCGGGGTGACCGGGGGCGCCACCTCGTCCGCGGTCAGGGCCTTCTCCACCGAGGGCTTGGCGGCGGCCCCGGTGCCGGTCAGCCGGGCCTGGAACATCGGCTGGAGGAGGGCGTGGTCCTCGGCGCGCACCGTGGTGCGCCCCTTCACCCCGTCGAAGCTCCAGCCCTCCAGCGCCTTGACCAGGGCCGAGGTGTCGTCGGTGGAGCCGTGGTTGGCCTCGACGGCGTGCACGATCAGCTGGGCGGCGGTGAAGCCGTCGGGCGTGAAGATGTCGGTCTTCCCGCCGGCGGCGGTGACGGCCTCGTCCATGGCCTTCTCCACCGGAGTGCCGGCGGCGCCGCTGAAGTAGTGGTTCAGAAAGGAGATCTTCTCGGCCGCCGGGCCGAACAGCGGGTAGGAGGCGGCCAGATCCAGGCCGGTGACGACCTTGGTGTCGGCGAACACGTCCTGCTGGTTGAGCGCCGTCCACAGGGCCGAGGAGCTGTCGCCGGCCCAGGCGACGAACAGCAGGTCGGGCTTGGCGGTCTTGGCCTGGGTGGCGAACGGGGTGAGGTCGGTGGCGCTCGGCGGGGCGAGCACCTGGTCGACCGTCGCGCCCTGGGCCCCGAGCACGGCCTTGACGGCAGCCACGTTGGCCTGTCCGAAGGCGTTGTCCTGAGCGAGCACGGTGACCTTCTTGCCCTTGGCGTCACCGATGAACGAGGCCGCGGTGCGGATGTCCTGGAAGGACTGGCGGCCGGAACGGAAGGTGTACTTGTTCAAACCGGTGACCTTGTCGGCGGCGGCCGGGCCGCTGACGAAGAGCACCTTGTTCTGGGCGGCGATCGGGCCCACCTGGAGGGCGACGCCCGAGACGGTGGAGCCGGCCAGGACCTTGTAGCCCTTGCCGATCAGGTCCTTGGCGGCGGACACCGCCTTGGCCGGGTCGCCCGCGTCGTCCTGCTCCTCGAATTCGACCTTGTGCCCGTCGACCGCGCCGGTGCCCTTGGTCGCGTAGCTCAGCCCCGCCTTGAAGCCCTCCAGGTACTGCTTGCCGTAGGCGGCCAGCGGTCCGGTCTTGGAGTACACCAGGCCGACCTTGACCGGGCTCTTCGCACCACCGCCGTCCGCCGAGGCCGTCCCGGCGGTGCCGGCCTTGGCGCAGCCCGCGGCGAGCAGGACGCACGCCGCGACGGCGGCGAGCTTCCGGGCCGGGCCGCCGGTCAGGGTCTCGCCCGGGCGGGCGCCGGAGGCGGGCCGAGTGGGGGCTGTCGAGCTGCGCATGATGACCGACTCCTGAGGGTGCGGCGGGGTGGATGCCGGAACCGTAGGTGTGCGGTGGGACTGGCGACATGTGGCCGGGCGACGCATCGGCCCATCGTGATGTGGCTCTGGCCGACATACCACCCGGGCGGCGCCGCTCCCCGGACGTCCGGGTGTGGCCGGCCGACACGGGCTGGTATCCGCCCATGGCGGGAGCCGCCATGGCTGCGGCGGCCCGCGTCCGGTGACGGTGGAGGGGCTCGGCAGCCGTCCGGCGGCGGCCGCCGAGCCATCCCGCCGGGCCCTCCCACCGGGCCCGGCCCGGGCGTGCCCTCTCCCGTATCCCACTCCTCACGAGGTGATCCCTTGGACAAGGTCCTGGACTCCCCCGCCGACGCGGTCGGGGACATCCCCGACGGTGCGGTGCTGGCCGTCGGCGGCTTCGGCCTCTGCGGCATCCCGAGCACCCTGATCAGTGCCCTGGCGGACACCGGCACCACCGGCCTCCAGGTGGTCTCGAACAACTGCGGGGTGGACGACTGGGGGCTCGGCCTGCTGCTGCGGGCGGGCCGGATCGCCCGGATGACGTCCTCGTACGTCGGCGAGAACAAGGAGTTCGCCCGGCAGTACCTGTCCGGCGAGTTGGAGGTGGAGCTCACCCCGCAGGGCACGCTGGCCGAGCGGCTGCGCGCCGGAGGCGCCGGCGTCCCCGCGTTCTACACCCCGGCCGGGGTCGGCACCCAGGTCGAGGAGGGCGGGCTGCCCTGGCGCTACGCGGCGGACGGCTCGGTGGCACTGGCCTCACCGGCGAAGGAGGTCCGGGAGTTCGGCGGCCGCCGGTACCTGCTGGAGGAGGCCATCACGGCGGACTTCGCGCTGGTCCGGGCCGAGGTGGCGGACCGGCACGGGAACTGCGTGTTCCACGCCGCCGCCCGCAACTTCAACCCGCTCTGCGCGACCGCGGGCCGGATCACCCTGGTCGAGGCGGACCGGATCGTCGAGCCGGGCGAGCTCGCCCCGGACGCCGTGCACCTGCCCGGCGTGTACGTGGACCGGGTGGTGGCCGCCGATCCCGCGGACCGCCGTATCGAGCGCCGGACCGTCCGCCCCGCACTCCAGGAGGCCTGAACCGATGTCCACCCCGACCAGCACCCGGTCCCCCGCGCCCACCCCGCAGACCGCCCACCGACCGCAGGCCGTCCGCCACCCGCAGCCCGGCCTCGACCCGCGCAACGCCCTGGCCGCCCGAGCCGCCCGCGAACTGCGCGACGGCCAGTACGTGAACCTGGGCATCGGCCTGCCCACCCTGATCCCCAGTCACCTCCCGCCGGGCGTCGAGGTGGTGCTGCACTCGGAGAACGGCATCCTGGGCGTGGGCCCGTACCCGGTCGAGGGCACGGAGCACGCCGATCTGATCAACGCCGGGAAGGAAACGGTGACGGTCGCCCCCGGCGCCTCGTACTTCGACTCCGCCTTCTCCTTCGGCATGATCCGGGCCGGCCGGATCGACGTCTCGGTGCTCGGCGCCATGCAGGTCTCGGCTGCCGGCGACCTCGCCAACTGGATGATCCCCGGCAAGATGGTCAAGGGCATGGGCGGCGCGATGGACCTCGTGCACGGGGCCCGTCGACTGATCGTGGTCATGGAGCACACCGCCCGGGACGGCTCCCCGAAGATCGTCGAGGAGCTCTCACTTCCCGCCACCGGCCGAGGAGTTGTCAACCGGATCGTAACCGATCTGGCCGTGATCGACGTGACGCCGGACGGGCTGCGGGTGGTGGAGACGGCCCCGGGCACGGGGTTCGCGGACGTCCAGGCCGCGACGGGCGCCGCCCTCCTTCCACCGCTCTGACCGGGCCGGGTCGACCGGACCGGCCAGCACCAACCGGACCGGACGCGCCGACCCCGCCCCACAGCAGCGGCCGGGCCTCCCGTCGGGGAGGTCCGGCCGTTCGCTTTGCCTCAGTGCCGCCGCTGCCGTCGCCCCGTCCGCCGAATTCGCTGCATTAGCACCACTGCGGTGCGGATTGGCCGGGAACCGTAGGATCTTCATGCTTGCGCGGTGATCATTTCCCAGACCGGTTGCGATCACGGTTGCCCTCCGGGAGAGTTGGGGGCGCCGTGGATCCCGCGTGCCCGGAGGGGAAGCCGGGAGCGCGCCGGGATCCGCATTCGAAGTCCCCGCAGGCGCGCAATGAATTCCGCTCGCAAACGCCCACCGGCGCAAGCAGAAGCATGACGCGAATGACGGCCCGAAAACCGCTTGGAAACAACGGCGGTCCACCGGGCGGTGTTTCACGGGGACGGCTTTCGAGGCAAGAGGCAAGGCGAAGCAAAGCTCCGGGGGGAGCGGACCAGCCCCGCCGAACGCGGCCGGCCAGGCGCGCCACGGGACGGCGGATCGCATACCCCCGGTCTGAACACGCACCAACGGGCCCGCCGCCACGGCCGGGCCCCGGCCGGGGGGAGCAGACGATGACCACGCCGTTCGCGCGACAGAAGGACGCCGGGACGGCCCGCGGGCGAGGCGCCGGGCGGCGGCTCGACGACGACCTGGCCGCCGTTCCCGTACCCGAAGCCCCGTACGACTACGGTCACTTCAGCCGGCTGGCCGGCCCGGCGCACGACCCCGACGAGGAGGACGACCTCGGTGGCGGCGTCTACCGGCCCGAGCCCGCCCGGCACGGAGCCCCGCCGACACCGTGGCACGCGTACCAGGCCGCACAAGAGACCGTGCACCAGGCCGCGCAAGAGCCCGCCCCCGCCCCCACCGCCCCCTACCGCGTCCAGTACCGCAGCCTGCTGCGCCGCGAGCCGCACCGGATCCGCGCCGCCCTGCTGATGGTGGCGGCCCCGCTGGTGGAGGTGGTGCTGCTGGTGTGGCTGCTGCTGCCGGAGCACTGGCCGGAGCGCCCCGGCGAGACGCACACCCTGGTGCTGCTGGGCGACAAGGTGATGATCGGGATCATCGCCGTGGTCGAGGTGTTCCGGCTGGTCAACGTCGTGTCCAACACCCACGCCACGCTCGTCGCCCGCGATCCGATACCGGTGACGCCGGAGTCCGGCACCCGGGTCGCGTTCGTCACCGCCTGCGTGCCGGGCAAGGAGCCGGCGGAGATGGTGCGGGCCACGCTGGTCGCGGCACGCGCCGTCCGGCACGACGGCCCGTACGACGTCTGGCTGTTGGACGAGGGAAACGATCCTGCGATGCAGGCGCTCTGCACCGAGCTGGGCGTCCGCCACTTCAGCCGCTTCGGCCGCCCGTACTGGAACCAGCCCAAGGGCCGGTTCCGCACCGGCACCAAGCACGGCAACTACAACGCCTGGTTGCAGGCGCACGGCGACGACTACGACTTCTGGGTCTCGGTGGACACCGACCACGTCCCGCTGCCGGACTTCTGCGAGCGGATGCTCGGCTACTTCCGCGACCCCGACGTGGCATTCGTGGTCGGACCCCAGGTGTACGGGAACTACCGCAGCTCGGGATCGGCCGTCACCAAATTCTCCGAGAGCCAGCAGTACCTCTTCCACGCACTCATCCAGCGCGCCGGAAACCGTTACGGCGCTCCCATGTTCGTCGGCACCAACAACGCCGTCAGAATCCGTGCGCTCCAGTCGATCGGCGGGTTGTACGACTCCATCACGGAGGATATGGCGACCGGCCTGGAGTTCCACCGGAGCCGGAACGCCGAGACCGGTGAACGCTGGAAATCCGTGTACACCCCGGACGTGCTCGCGGTCGGCGAGGGCCCGTCCTCCTGGACCGACTTCTTCTCCCAGCAGCTGCGCTGGAGCCGCGGCACCTACGAGACCCTGCTCACCCAGTACTGGCGGGTGCTCTGGCGGCTGTCGCCCGGGCGGCTGCTCAACTACTCGCTGATGGTGGGCTTCTACCCGATGGCGGCGCTCACCTGGCTGCTCGGCGGTCTGTCCAGCGTGCTCTACCTGGTGTTCGGCGCCTCGGGGGTCCACGTGTCCTCCGAGATCTGGATGATGCTGTACAGCGACGCCGCCGCACTCCAACTGCTTCTCTACACCTGGAACCGCAAGCACAACGTGAGCCCGCACGAGCCGGCCGGCTCCTCCGGGGTCGCGGGCATGCTGATGTCCGCGCTCTGCGGCCCGGTCTACGCAGCCTCGCTGGTGCAGGCGCTGCTGCGGCGGCGCAGCCGCTTCGTGGTGACGCCGAAGGGCCGTTCGGCCAGCGCGGACCGGGTGAGCACCTTCCGCTTCCACCTGTTCTGGACGCTGGTGTTCGGCGGCGCGATAGCGGCCTCCTTCTTCACCGGCTACGACCACGTCGCGATGCGCACCTGGGCCTGGATCGCCCTGGTCCTGACCGTGCTGCCGATCCTGGTGCTGGCCGGCGACGCCGTCCGCCGCCGGCGCACCCGGCCCACGGCCACGCTCACCGTCACCGGCGGTCCGGCGGCGACCCCGAGGGTCGTCCTGGAGAAGCGCCGCCCCCGGCACGCCCGCGATCCCCGGCACGGCCGGGCCGCACCGGTCGCCCCGGCCGCCCCGGCCGCCCCGGCCGCGCCGGCCGCGCCGCCGGGCGTCCCCGCGGCACCCGACCGGGCGGAGCACACCACCACCACCCGCTGAAGCCGCCCGACCCGCCAGCACACCCGAACCGCCAGCCACCCCGAACCTCACGAGCTCCCGAACCTCACGAGGGGACCAACCACCGTGAAGATCCACAAGACCGGCCGGACCAAGCGCTTCGCCCTCGGCAGCACCGTCGCGCTGACCGTCGCCGGGATGAACGCGCCCGCCGTCCTCGGCTTCGCCAGCCAGCAGTACCACCAGTACGTGATCAACCGCCCCGACTACAAGGCGGAGTACGGCCACTGGCAGACCCTCACGCTCCCCGCCGAGTTCCGGGTCAACGCCGTCCACGCCACGCTGCTGCGCACCGGCAAGGTCCTCATCGTGGCCGGCTCCGGCAACGACGAGAAGCGCTTCGACGCGGGCAGCTTCCGCAGCCTGCTCTGGGACCCGGCCGCGAACACCTACAAGCTGATACCCACCCCGGCCGACATGTTCTGCGGTGGCCACGCCTCGCTGCCGGACGGCCGCGTCCTGGTGGCTGGCGGCACCCAGCGGTACGAGAAGCTGGCGGGCGTGGTGAAGAGGGCGGCTGGCGTCATGCGGGTGCGCAACGAGAGCCCCGAGCGCGCCAGGACGTTCCCCAAGGGCACCGTCTTCGTCGGCCCGAACGGACGCGAGTACGCCTCCACCGTGCCGGTGACCGTCCCGGCCGCGGTGAAGACGGGCGCCGGCAAGCAGGCCGTCGTCACCGCCGGCGAGCAGCACGTGTTCGTCGAGGCGGTCGGCGAGGGCGCCGACTACGTCACCGACTCCCCCGCCCAGTACCGGATCAAGGGCCTGGCCGGGGTCGACGCCCACAACCTGTACGGGCAGAGCACGAAGCTGACCCTGGACAAGCAGGAGTACCAGGGCATCCGCTCCGCGTTCGAGTTCAACCCGGACACCGAGCTGTACGAGCAGGTCACCGACATGGCGTACGCCCGCTGGTACCCGACGCTCACCGGACTGGGAGACGGACGGGTGGTCACCGTCTCGGGCCTGGACGACACCGGGGAAATCCTCAACGGCAACGACAACGAGATCTACGACCCGAAGAACAAGACCTGGTCCAAGGGCCCGGACCGCTACTTCCCGACCTACCCGTCGATCTTCCTGACCGCCTCCGGCAAGCTCTTCTACTCGGGCTCCAACGGCGGCTACGGCCCGGCCGACAAGGGCCGCGACCCCGGGGTGTGGGACCTGTCGAACAACGGCTTCCAGCCCGTCCCCGGCCTGCGCGACCCCGCCCTCACCGAGACCTCGTCCTCGGTGCTGCTGCCGCCCGCGCAGGCCCAGAAGGTGATGGTGCTCGGCGGCGGGGGCGTCGGCGAGTCGCCGCTGTCCACCGCCCGCACCGACATCGTCGACCTCTCCGCCGCCAAGCCCGCCTTCACCCCGGGCCCGGACCTGCCGGCCGGCGGCACCCGCTACCTGAACAGCGTGATCCTCCCGGACGACACCGTGTTCACCACCGGCGGCTCCAGCGGCTACCGGGGCCGGGGTGCCAGCGACCTGCTCAAAGCGCAGGTGTACCACCCGGACACCAACAGCTTCAGCACCGCCGCCGAGCCCGCCGTCGGCCGCAACTACCACTCCGAGGCACTGCTGCTGCCGGACGGCCGGGTGGCCGTGCTCGGTTCCAACCCGCTGTTCGCGGACAAGGCCGAGACCACGCCGGGCGGCTTCGAGCAGCGCATCGAGATCTACACCCCGCCGTACCTGTTCCACGGCGACCGCCCACAGGTGGCCGCCGCGCCGGGGGCCGCGAAGCTCGGCACCACCGTGCGGATCGGCACCGCCCGGCCGGACGCGGTCGCCACCGCCAAGCTGATCCGGCCGAGTTCGGTCACCCACGTGACCGACGTCGAACAGCGGTCGGTGGCCTTGGACATCAGCGGTCGCACGGCCGACGGGGTCTCGCTCACGCTCCCCGCCAACCCCAACCTGCTGCCGCCCGGCTGGTACATGCTGTTCCTGACCGACGCCGCCGGCACTCCGTCGGTCGCGCGCTGGATCCAGGTGACCGGCTGAGCGACACCGGGTGCGTCACGGCCTGGTACGGACCCGGACCCGCACTGGTGCGGGCCGGCACTGGTGCGGATCAGCCCCCTCAGCGGGCGGCCTGCGCCAGGCCGAGCGCGTACGGCAGCCAGAACTCGCCCGCCCGGGGCTCGCCGCGCCCGCACTCGCCGTCCGACTCCCCCGGATTCTTGATCCACAGGTAGGCGTCGACCCCGGCCCGGCCGGTGTCGGCGGTCGGCCGCTCACCGAGCGCGCGGCCGGGCGGGTTGCACCAGGCGTCGCCGCCCAGCGGGCCGTTGCCGTTGCGGCTGGTGTCGATGACGAAGTGCTTCCCGCCCAGGGCGGCGGAGAGCTGGCCGCCGTAGGCCGTGTTGCGGCCGGTGTCGTAGAAGTTGGCGACGTTCACCGCGAAGCCGTCCGCCGCCGCGATCCCCGACTTGCGCAGCGCGGTGGACAGTTCGGCCGGGTCCTGCGACCAGCCGGGGTTGCCCGCGTCCAGGTAGACCCGCACCTGCGGACGCTTCTTCAGCTCCTGCACGGCGAAGGCCAGCAGGCCGTACCGCTCGGCGGCCAGGTCGCCCTTGATCCCGCAGCTGTCCAGGGTGTGCGCGACGGCGTCCGGCTCCAGCACCACCCAGGCCTTGCGGTCGCCGAGGGCCTCCGCGACACCGCTGATCCAGGCCCGGTAGGAGGCGGCGTCGGCGGCGCCGCCGGCCGAGTACAGGCCGCAGTCGCGGTGCGGGATGTTGTAGGCGACGAAGACCGCCGTCCGGTCCGCCTCGGCGGCCCGGCGGCTGACCTGTTCGGCGATCTCCTTGGCGCCCTGCTCGCCGAGCCACTGCGAGGAGGGTTGGGCGGCGATCCGCAGCATCGTGTCGGCCTCCGCCGGCCGGCCCTGGCCGCGCAGGGCGGTCACCTGCCGGGCGGCGTTGGTCTGGTCGGAGACGTAGAAGGCCTGGCCGGGGAGCTGGGCGAGGCTCGCGGGGCCGGTGCCCGGGTTCGCGGCGGAGGCGGTGGGCGCGGCTGTGGACACGGCGGCGTTCCCGCCGGCCGCGGCACCGGCCGAGGCCCCGCCGCCCGGGCCGCCGGGTGATCCCTTGGCCGATCCGGCGGTCGAACCGCTACAGCCCGCGGCCCCCGCCAACAGCACGACCAGGGCCGCCCCCACGGCCCGTCGGATTGCCACTACCCGTCCCACCCGGCGCACGTACCGCCCCTCCCCCCAGAGCCGGTCCGGCGACCGGTCGGCACCAGCTAAGCACACCGGCCACCGCCCGCCCGCGACGGGCGGTGAACGCCGGGTGGCCGTGAGCGGGCGGACGGGCGACCCCGCCCGCCCGGACCGCCCCTCACCCAACTCCCGGGCGCTCAGCCCCAGGTGCTCAGCCCTGCTTCAGGTTGGGCACCTGCCAGTCGATCGGCTCGCCGCCGAAGCCGTCCAGCGCCGTGTCGATCTGCGAGAACGGGCGGCTGCCGAAGAACAGCTTGGCCGACAGCGGCGACGGGTGCGCCCCCTGCACGACCACGTGCTTGGACGTGTCGATCAGCGGCAGCTTCTTCTTCGCGTAGTTGCCCCACAGCACGAAGACCACCGGCTCCTCGCGCTCGCTCACCGCCTTGATCACGGCGTCGGTGAACTTCTCCCAGCCCTTCGCCTTGTGCGAGTTGGCCTCGTGCGCGCGCACCGTGAGCACCGCGTTGAGCAGCAGGACGCCCTGTTCGGCCCAGTGCATCAGGTAGCCGTTGTCCGGGGCGGGGATGCCGAGGTCGGCGTCCAGCTCCTTGAAGATGTTGCGCAGCGAGGGCGGCGTCCTGGTGCCGGGCAGCACCGAGAAGCTCATGCCGTGGGCCTGGCCGTCGTCGTGGTACGGGTCCTGCCCGAGGACCAGCACCCGGACCTTCTCGTACGGCGTGGCCTCCAGCGCGGCGAACTCCTGGCCGCTCGGCGGGAACACCTGGTGCTGCGCACGCTCGGCCGCCACGAAGGCCGCCAGCTCGGCGAAGTACGGCTTCTCCGTCTCGGCGCCCAGCACCGGGCGCCAGGACTCGGGCAGCTCCAGCCCGCCGCCCTCGCCAGCCTCCACCACGCCCGCCTCGACCGTGTCCGTCACGACATCTACCTCCCACACCGCGGCTGTTGTGCCGCACGCCCTCTTTCACCCCGAACGCTACACAGCCCCACCGACAACTCACTCCGCCGAAGCCGCAGAAGGCGCAGAAGGCAGCGCGGACCCACCAGGCAGCGGGGCCCCAGCGGGAACTACAGGCAGCGCCGACCCCGAGGGAGCCACCGTCGCGGGGCCCGAACCGGCCGCCCGCACCACCCGGACGTGCTCCACCACGTTGAGCGCCACCAGCAGCACCGCCAGTGCCACCAGCACCGCCAGCGCCGGCAGCCGCACCACCGCCGGCGCCAGCCCCAGCACCACCGCCGCCGCACCAAGCCGGGTCGTCGCCACCTTGCGGAACATCATCCAGCGGGTGTATCCGAAGGTCAGCAGGTACAGCCCGCACCCGCCGTACAGCAGCGCCACCGACCCCGGGCCGAGCGCCTGCCACGGGTCCGCGACGGTCTCCCCGAAGCCGACCGCCACCCCGATCACCCCGGCGGCCAGCGCCAGGTGCCCGTATTGGAAGATCCGCCGGACGACGTCCCGCCGGGAGTCGGCGACCTCGACGGCGTACCGCATGGCGTCCGCCGCGTACACGAAGTACTGCCACCACAGCCCCGCCGAGATGGTGAACGCCGCGGCCACGGCGGCGAGTTCGGCCACGTCCAGCCGGGCGCCGGCCGCCGTCCCGCCGATGCCGACGATCGACTCGCCGAGCGCCACCAGCAGGAACAGCGCGAACCGCTCCGGCATGTGCGAGGGGTGGTACGCCACCGCCGCCAGCCGCCGCCGGAACACCAGCGGCGCGGCCAGGTCGCAGAGCGCTGCCGCCGCCCACAGGGCCAGCCGCGGCCCGTCCGGCAACAGCCCGCCCACGACCAGCAGCGGCCCGCTGACCAGCACGCCGGCGCCGTACGGGCCGCGCCAGACGCCCGGCAGGCGGATCAGCAGGAGCAGCAGCACCAGCCGGGCCAGCCAGTACGCGGCGCCGAGCAGCACGCCCCGCCCGCCGTACGCGCCCGGGACGGCGAGCGCCATGAACAGGCCGGCCAGCCCGACCGCCAGGATGCCGAGGCGGTCCCGCAGGTTGTCCACGTCCCGGATGTTGGCCTGCACGGTGGTGCCCACCCAGCACCAGTACACCGGCACGAACACCACCAGCGCCCGGACCAGCCCGGTGGCGTCGTGGTGGTGGTGCAGCAGCCCGGAGACCTGGGTGATCGCGAAGACGAAGACCAGGTCGAAGTAGAGCTCGGCCCAGGTGACCCGCTTCTCGTCGGCCTCCCCGCCGACGCCCCCGGCGTCCCGCCGCGCCTCCGGCGGCCCCGCATCCCCCGTCGCACTCATTGCGCCGTTGCCTCCCCACAGGTACGAAACGGGCCCCGGCCCGGCGACCGGCCGGGACGGGGCCCATGACAGCACCGCAGAGGCTAGACCAGCTCGACCAGGTCCGCGATCGACTTGACCACCCGGGTCGGCCGGTACGGGAAGCGCTCGACGTCGGCGGCGGCGGTCAGGCCGGTGAGCACCAGGATGGTCTCCATGCCGGCCTCCATGCCCGCGACGATGTCGGTGTCCATCCGGTCGCCGATCATGACGGCGGTCTCGGAGTGGGCCCCGGCGGTGTTCAGCGCCTCGCGCATCATCAGCGGGTTGGGCTTGCCGACGAAGTACGGCTCGACGCCGGTCGCCTTGGTGATCAGGGCCGCGACCGAGCCGGTGGCCGGCAGCACGCCCTCGGGGGACGGGCCGGTCTCGTCGGGGTTGGTGCAGATGAACCGGGCGCCCTGGTTGATCAGGCGGATCGCCTTGGTGAGCGCCTCGAAGCTGTAGGTGCGGGTCTCGCCGAGGACGACGTAGTCCGGGTTGTTGTCGGTCAGCACGTAACCGGCCTGGTACAGCGCGGTGGTGAGCCCCGCCTCGCCGATCACGTAGGCGGTGCCGCCCGGGCGCTGGCCCTTGAGGAACTTGGCGGTGGCCAGGGCGGAGGTCCAGATGCACTCCTCCGGCACCTCCAGGCCCATCCCGGCCAGGCGGGCGCTGAGGTCGCGCGGGGTGTAGATGGAGTTGTTGGTGAGGACCAGGAACGGCTTGCCGGACTCCCGCAGCCTGCGCAGGAACTCCTTCGCGCCAGGAATGGGCGTGCCCTCGTGGATGAGGACGCCGTCCATGTCGGTCAGCCAGGACTCGATGGGCTTGCGGTCTGCCACGTAGGTGTCTCCTTGGTCTTGCAACGGTTCTGAACGATTTCGCACATCGCTCCGGACCGGACACCCTCGGCCGGCCGGGCGCCACTGGCTGCCCCAACACGGACCAGCCTAGAGCCTGCCTCCTCGGGCCGACCGGGGCGGCCCCGGACGGGAACGACCACGGCACGCCTGCGGCAACGCATCCGCGTGCACCACTTCCGCCCGGGCACGGCCGCGGTGCGAATGGAGGCAGTCGGCCGGTGGGCGGGTTCGTCCGCGCAAACGCGCTACGCCGATGAGGGGACCACCGGGCGGTTCGTACCGGATCTTCCCGTGCGCTCCTGACCAGCGAAGTCGCACAGGAAGTCGGACAGTTCCGGTCCGGCTTTCGGCACGTCGGCGCGATGATCGAAGGGACAGGCGGGCCGCTCGGTGTTCTTGTTCTGGTGAGAGCCGGTTCGGCTCTCGTCACCGTGGCATCCGTGTTCGGCTGTGCTGCCGGGCGCGTGAGCCCATCCTTCCCAGAACAGGGCCCCATGAAGATCCATCGCATAGCCGTCGCAGCTCTTGCCGTCGGCACCTTGCTGGCCGGAGGCACGGCTGCGGCCGTGGCCAACACCTCGACGAACACACCGAGTTCAGCATCGACCGGTCAGACCCGCAGGGACGCCGTGGCCTGCGCGGTCGCCACCGTCTCCTCGTCGGTCGCCGCCTCCAACGCCTCCACCGCGGCAGCCGCGGCGCAGGCCGACGCCGCGTCGGCCGCCGCCGCCCTCAAGACCTTCATCGCGGCGACCCAAGCCGTGCCACCCAACGCCGCCGCCGAGGCCGCAGCCGCCACCAGCGCCAGCGCCGCCGAGGCCGCCGCGGTCACCTCCTCCGCCGCTGCCGCCACCGCGGCCGCCACCGCTGCCACCGCCAGCGCCGCCGCCGTGAAGGCCTGCGCCGTTGCGGTGACCCCCACCGCCTGAGACGGACGCGCGGCATCGCTCGGCCGCCGGGTCAGGCCGTGGCGCGAAGCCTCCACGGCCTGGCCCGGCTTGGCCCGGCCCGCTCTCGCGAGCCGTGCCCGTGCCCGTGCCCGCAGCAGCCGCCGCAGCCGCTGCCGCAGCGGGCACGGCACCACGAACACGGGGGTCTCCATCAACCCGAAGGGAACATCATGCGACGCATCCGCACCATCCCGGTCCTCGCCAGTTCCGTCGTCCTGACCGCCGTGCTGGCCGCACTGGCCCCCACCTCCGCACAGGCGGCCGTGGCCTGCAACGAGACGGCGCTGGTCGCGGCGATCAACGCCGCCAACAGCGCCGGCGGGGGCAACGTCGTCCTCGCGACCGGCTGCGTCTACACCATCACCTCGTCGCACAGCAGCGACACCGACGGCGCGAACGCGCTGCCGATCATCACCACCGCCATCACCCTGACCGGTAACAACGACACCATCACGCGCTCGACGACGGCCGGTACGGCCGGCTTCCGCATCGTCAAGGTGGCCGCGGGCGCCAGCCTCACCCTCAAGGGCAACGTCACCCTCAGCAACGGCTCCGCCGTCACCGACGGCGGCGGCATCCTCAACTACGGCGCGGTAACCCTCACGGCCAGCGCCCTGACCGGCAACACCGCCCAGGGCAGGGGCGGCGGCCTGGCCAACGAGGACGTCGGCGCCCCCCAGAAGGGGGCGGTGGCGACCTTCACGAACAGCACCGTGGCCAGGAACAGCGCCACCGGCCAGGGCGGCGGGATCTACAACGGCCTGCGCGGGTCGCTCACCACCACCAGCAGTTTCATCGACGCGGGCAACAGCTCCGGATCCCAGGGCGGCGGCATCGCCGCCATCGACTCCACCTCCACCACGCTGACCAGCACCCAGATCAGCGCCAACCAGGCCGTCATGACGGCCGGCGGAATCTACCGGCAGAACGGAACCATGACACTCACCACGACACCGGTCAGTGGAAACACCCCCGACAACTGCGTCGGCAGCTCCCCCTCGGTACCCGGCTGCGTCGGCTGATCCGTCAACTGCCCTGAGGCGCCTTGCCCCCATGCCGTCCGACGAGCGAGGGCGCGAACCGACGTCCGCCCCGCCTCCCGGCTCCGCCACTGCGAAACCGGGAGCAACCGGGCGCCTCGTGATTGAGTGGGCGCATGAGCGCCTCGACCCCCTCGTCCTCCCCGGACCGCCCGTTCCGCGTCGGCCTGATCGGCTACGGCCTGGCCGGCTCCGCCTTCCACGCCCCGCTCATCGCCACCACGCCGGGGCTGCGGTTGGACGCCGTGGTCACCGCCAGCCCCGAGCGCCGCGAGCAGCTGCGCCGCGAGCACCCCGGCGCCCGCGCCGTCGACACCCCCGAGCAGCTGCTCGCCGACCCGGACGCGCTCGACCTCGTCGTCGTCGCCTCGCCCAACCGCACCCACGCCCCGCTCGCCCGCGCCGCCCTGCGCGCCGGGCTGGCCACCGTCGTCGACAAGCCGCTGGCCGGCACCGCCGCCGAGGCGCTGGAGCTGTGCCAGCTCGCCGAGGCCCGGGGCACCCTGCTCTCCGTGTTCCAGAACCGGCGCTGGGACGGCGACTTCCTGACCGCCGCCCGGCTGGTCCGGGGCGGCGCGCTCGGCCGGGTGCACCGCTTCGAGTCCCGTTTCGAGCGGTTCCGCCCGAAGCCCAAGCCCGGCTGGCGTGAGCTCGCCGACCCGGCGGAGGTCGGCGGCACGCTGTACGACCTGGGCAGCCACCTGGTGGACCAGGCGCTGACGCTGTTCGGCCCGGTGGAGACGGTGTACGCGGAGGTCGACGTGCGCCGGGACGGCGCGGTCGTCGACGACGACGCCTTCCTCGCCCTCACGCACGCCTCCGGCACCCGCTCGCACCTGTGGACCAGCGCCATCACCCCGCTGATCGGCCCCCGGCTGCGGGTGCTCGGCGACGCCGCCGGGTACGTCAAGCCCGGCATGGACCCGCAGGAGGCGGAGCTGCGGGCCGGGCACCGACCGGACGGCGCCCGCCCGTGGGGTGCCGACCAGCCCTCGCAGTACGGCACCCTCGGCACCGACGAGTCCTCGATCGCGCTGCCCACCGAACCGGGCGACTACCCCGCCTTCTACGCGGGCATCGCCGCCGCCCTGGCCTCCCCGGGCACCCCGCCCCCGGTCGACCCGCGCGACGCGGTGGCCACCCTGGCCGTCCTGGAGGCCGCCCGGGCCTCCGCCGCCACGGGCACCACGGTCCGCCTGGGCTGAGCGGCTTCCGGGCCTGCCGCCCCCTCAATTCCACTTCTAAGCTGCTTAGATGATCAGCCGAAGGGGCGGCAGGCCACCAGCGCGAAGAGCGGCGGCCGTCACACCCCGATGACCTCCACCGCCGAGCCCAGGCCCCGGAAGTCCGCGACGTTGCGCGTGTACAGCGGCAGTCCGTGGGCCGAGGCCACGGCCGCGATCATCAGGTCGATCCGGCGCGGACGCGGCTGCCGGCCGGCCGCGATGGTGAGGGTCACCAGCGTGCCGTAGCGGGCGGCCGCCGCCGCGTCGAAGGGCAGCGGGTCGAAGTCGGCCATCGCCGCGCCCAGCACCTCCAGCCGGGCCGCCCGGCTGACCGCGTCGCGGGCCATCGACACGCCCTGTTGCAGCTCCGCGAAGGTGATCGCGGTCAGCTCCGGCACGGCCGGCAGGCTCGCCGGGGAGAGCAGGGCCAGATCGATGTAGACACAGGTGTCGAGCACCCCGGCCGGCCGCCGCCGGACTGCCCGTCTGCGCTCAGCCACGCCGCCGCTCGAACGGGTCGTCGCCCTCGTCGCCCACCAGCTCCTCCGGCCCGAGGTACTCCTCGGCCTCCTTGCGCATCTGCTGGTAGTCCACCCGCGGCAGCTTCACGTGCCGCGCCACCAGCTCCTCCGCCGTGAGCCGCCGCCGTCCGGACACCGGTCGCAGCTCCGCGACCTCGACCCCGTTCCTGGTGATGTGGAAGGTCTCCCCGGCCTCCACCGCATCCATCACCGCGGCGGAGTTGTTCCGGAACTCCCGCTGGGTAATCGTCTTCATCCCTCCACGGTAGCCCCGTGTAGCACCTGCGGCTACGCCCCTGCACCGCTTCGCGAAGCACCCCGGCGCGGCGGGTGCGCCACGGGAATTCCGCGCCGGGCGGGAACTCGGCGGGCTCGGCGATCGTCCTGAACGTCTGAAGTCCCCCGAGTCCGTGGGGCCCCAAGCCCGTCACGTCGAAGGAGGAGCAGCGCATGACCGTCGTCGCGATGCTCCTCGGGCTGCTCCGGGTGCTGACCGGGGAGCTGGTGACCGAGGGCGGGACGGTCGCGTCGGTGGCGGCGGTCGCCGCCGTGGCGCTGCTGGCCGGTGCGGTCGCGGGCACGCTGGCGGGGGCGCGGCTGCTGGGCGCACGGGCGCCCACGGCGGTGCGCAGCGGGGTGCTGCGGCGGCGCGCGTTCCGTACGGCCTTCCTCCCGCAGCGCGATCCCGATGCCCGGGGCAGGCGACGCCCGAGGGCGCCGGGTGCGGCCCCGGCGGCCGCGTAGCTTCGTCGTCTTCCGCCGTTCCACGCGGCCGTCCTCCGTCGACCACTCGTTTTCCGAGACCCCCGGAGGGCTCGCTCCACCATGTCCGTTCTCGCTGTTCTCGACCCGGCCGTCGCCGTCGCCCATGCCGCCGTCGCCGCGCTGGCCCAGGTACTGCCGACCGCGCTGGCGATCGTCCTGTTCACCGTCGCCGTCCGGCTGGCGTTGCATCCCTTCGCGCGCGCGGCGGCGCGGGGGGAGAAGTCGCGGGCGCGGCTGGTGCCGAAGGTCGCCGAGGTGAACCGGAGGTTCAAGGACCGCCCGGAGAAGCTGCGGGAGGCGCTCGCCGAGTTGTACCGGGAGGAGCGGGCTTCGCCGTTCGCGGGGTGCCTGCCGATGCTGGTGCAGGTTCCGTTCTTCTCGGTGATGTACCGCCTGTTCACCACCCCGAACGGCCTGCTGGACCACACCCTGTTCGGCGTGCCGCTCGGCCTGCACGTCGGGAGCGCGCACGGCGCCGGGCAGTTGGCGGTGTTCGGCCTGCTGTACGCCGGGCTGGCGGCGGTCGGGTACGTCAACTTCCGCCGGGCCAGGCGGGCGGCGGCCGCGCAGCCGACCCCTCAGCCGGGGGCGGGGCTGCTGCCTTACCTGTCCTTCGGGTCGGTGCTGTTCGCGATGCTGGTGCCGGTGGCCGCGGCGCTCCACCTGGTGACGACGAGCACGTGGACGGCCGCGGAGCGGGCCTGGCTGCACCGGGGTGGCGCACCGGCGCCGACGGCGGCGGCGCTCGCGCTGTGAGCCTCGCGTTGTGAACACCGCCGCCGAACCCGCCGATCTCGCCGAGGCCGCTGACCCCGCCGGCCTGCGTCAGAAGTGCCGCAGCAGTTCGGGGAAGGCCGCCAGTTGCAGGGTCGCCTCGTCGGGGCCGAGGTCCTGGTGTTCCAGGACCCAGGTGTGCTGGTGCGGGATGAAGACCGTGCGCAGGCCGGCCCGGCGGGCCGGGGCGATGTCGGACTTGGGCGAGTTGCCGATCATCCAGGTCCGGTCGGGGTCGAGGCCGAGCTCGGCGCCGAGCCGCCGGTAGGTGTCCGCCGACTTCTCGGCCACGATGTGGACGCCGCGGAAGTGGTGGTCGATCGTGGAGGCCGTCACCTTGCGCTGCTGCTCGTCGAGGTCGCCCTTGGTGAGCAGCAGCAGGTGGTGGCGTCCGGCGAGGTCGGCGAGGGTGTCGGCGACGCCGGGGATCAGCTCGATCTCGCGGCTGCTGAGCGGAGTGAGGAGGCCGTCGATCCGGGCTTCTTCGGCCGGGGTGGGGGTGCGGTCGCCGTTCAGCCGCCGCAGGCAGTCGGCGAGGCTCTGCCGGAACACGGCGGCGCCGTAGCCGAGGGCGGCGGAGTTGGCGGCTTCGATCTCGTCGAGGACGGCCCTGGCGCGGTCGCGGTCGGCCGGGGCGGCGACCCAGTCCAGGAAGCCGTCGATGACGCGCTCGAAGAGGACGTTGTTCTCCCAGAGCGTGTCGTCGGCGTCGAAGATGAGGGTCTGGTCGGTGTGCATCCGGGTGTGCTCCAGCGGGGTTCGGAAGGTCAGGCGGGGGCGTCGAGCAGGCGGCCGGCCCGGTCGAGCGTTTCGCGGAGGTTCTCCTCGGTGGTCCGCTGCCGGGCCTCGGCGATGGTCAGCCACTCCAGCGGGGCGGCGGGGTTCTCCGGCCGCGCCCGCTCCGGGGTGCCGGTGGCCAGCAGGAAGCGCAGGTCGGCGTGTTCGTGGGCCGGTTCGGCGGGCGAGGCCGGGACGGGCACGACGGCGAGGTGGACGAGGGCGAGGTGGACGAGGGCGGCGTCGGGCCACGGGGTGAGGTCGGTGAGCCCGGTCTCCTCCAGGCCTTCGCGCAGCGCGATGTCCAGCGGCCGGGTCTCCCCCGGGTCGCCGTGGCCGCCGACCTGGAGCCAGGCCTGCTGGCGGACGTGCCAGCGCAGGAGGACGCGCCGGGTCGGCGGGTGGACGATCAGCGCGGAGGCGGTGAAGTGCAGCGGCGTCCCGCGGTCCCAGGCGTCGGCGGCCCCGGTGAGGTGGCGGACGCGCTCGTGGTCGGCGGTCTCCGTCGGGCCCTGCGGCCGGTGGCCGGCCAGCAGTTCGGTCAGGCCCGGGCTGTGCACCGCGCCGCCTGTGGTCACCATGATCAGCACTCCTCGTTGCGCTCCGGACCACGTCAACGTCAACCGGCTTGCGGGGGCGGGTGATCGGGGCCGGGGCTTCCGGTTCCGGCGAACCCGCGAAGCCTAGCCCCGGGGCCCTCCGGCGGCCCACCGGTTTTCCTCCCGGGGCCGCCCGGCAGCTGGCTCCCCCCTCTCCGGACGGCCACGAAGGGCCGGTCGGGGCGGCGCCCGGGAGGCCGTAGCCTGTGGTGATCGTTTCGGGACAGGTGGAGGGATGTCGTCATGGTGGCTGCTCCGGCGCTCGCGGACTTGCGCGAGGTGTGCCAGCCGCAGGCCAAGCTGCAGAGCCGCAACGGTGAGCACTGGGCGGGACGGCTGTACATGCGCCGCATCTCGCTGCGCACGACCCGGCAGTTGGTGCGCACCTCGGTGTCGCCGAACACCCTCACCTGGGTGATGGTGGTCTGCGGGGTCGGCGGCGGGGCGGCCCTGCTGATCCCCGGTCTGACCGGCGCCGTGCTGGCGGCGGTGCTGTTCCAGCTGTTCCTGCTCTTCGACTGCGTCGACGGCGAAGTGGCGCGCTGGAAGCGCCAGTTCAGCATGGTCGGGGTCTACGTGGACCGGCTCGGCGCCTATCTGGCGGACGCGGCGCTGATGATCGGCGCGGGCGTGCGGGCGGCCCGGGGCGGGTCGGAGCTGTGGGTGTCGGTGGGCCTGGCGGCCGCGCTGGGCGTGGTGCTGCTCAAGGCCTCGACGGACCTGGTGGACGTGGCCCGGGCCCGCAGCGGGCAGGCCCCGGCGGACGAGGAGTCCACCCAGCCGCGCTCGCAGGGCATCGCGACCGCGCGCCGGCTCGCCTCGGTGTTCAAGATCCACCGGGTGACGAACGGCATCGAGGCCTCCCTGGTGCTGCTCGCGGCGGCCGCGGTGGACGCGGCGCTCGGCAACCTGGACGCGACGCGGGCGGCGGTCGCGGGGATCGCGGTGATCACCTGGGGCATGGTGGTGGCGCACCTGGCGTCGATCCTGTCCTCCTCGCGCCTGCGCTGAGCGGGCCGCGCCGCTGCGCGCGGGCGGCTGCCTACGCGCGGGTTTCGGCCCGCGCGTAGGTCTCGGCCTGCGCGTGGGGCTCGGCCTGTACGTCGGCTTCGGCCCGCGCGTGGGCGGCGAGGATGGTGTCGAGGAGGCCGGGGAAGCGCTGTTCCAGGTCGACGGCGCGCAGGGCGGAGAACTTGCGGTTGGCCTCCTCGCGCTGGTGGATCAGGCCGGACTCGCGCAGCACCTTGAAGTGGTGGCTGAGGGTGGAGGGGGCGACGTCCACCGGGAAGGTGCCGCAGGCCCGCTCGGGTTCGGCGCGCAGGATGCGCACGATGGTCATCCGGGTGGGGTCGGAGAGCGCGTGCAGGACGTCGAGCAGGTCGATCTCCCCGGTCGCGGGGTGGGTGAGCGCCGGTCGGCGCCGGGTGCTGCGGGGCATGATCCGACCTCTCTGATCTGCGTTTGACCTGCGTCTGATCCGCGTCTGATCCACTTCTGATCAACATCTGATCTGCGCCTGATCTGCGATGTTCGACAATCATCGAAACTGCGTGGTACCACTGCCTCACGTCAATTTCGCCGTTCGTCGAACATCGTAGTCGAGGGGGACCGACATGCGCGCACTGGTGATGACCGCACCCGGTGGGGCCGAGCACACGGAGATCCGGGAGGTCGAGGCCCCGAGCCCCGGCCCCGGCCAGGTTGCGGTCGACGTCGCCTACGCCGGGCTGAACTTCGTCGACGTGATGGGCCGCCGGGGCGACGCCGGCTACGTCACCGCCTGGCCGTACCGGCCGGGCAAGGAGGTGGCCGGCACCGTCCGGGCGGTCGGCGAGGGCGTCACCGGACTGGCGGTGGGCGACCGGGTGGCGGCCGCGCCCGTCGGCGGCGGCCTGGCCGAGGTGGTGCTCGCCGAGGCCGCGCTCACCGTGCCCGTCCCGGACGGGCTGGCGCTGCGCGAGGCCGCCGCCGCCCCGCTGGGCCTGGCCACCGCCGTGCTGCTGCTCACCGACGCCGGCCGGCTCACCGCCGGGGACACCGTCCTGGTGCACTCGGCCGGCGGCGGGATCGGCCACGCCGTCGCCCAACTGGTCCCGCTGATCGGGGGTGGCGGTCGACTGATCGGCACGGTGGGCCGACCGGAGAAGGCGGCGGCCGCCGTCGCCTCCGGCTACGACCACGCCTTCGCCCGCGACGAGGCGCTGCCGGAGGCCGTCCGGGCCGCGACCGGCGGCCGGGGCGTCGACCTCGTGCTGGACCCGCTGGGCACCGAGGCCCTGGAGCTCGACCTCGAACTCACCGCGCCCAACGGCCGGATCGTCCTCTTCGGCAACGCGGGCGGCGGCGCCGTCGCCGACCTCCCGCCGCTCGGCCGCCTGATGGCCGGGAACCTCACCGTCACCGGCTTCAGCCACCGCGCCCTGGCCGCCACCGCCCCCGAGCGGCTGGCCCGAGCCATCCGCACGGTCCTCGACCTGCTCGCCGCCGGTGACCTCACGCTGCCGGTCACCGAAGTCCCCGGCCTGACCGCCGTCCCCGCCGCGCACGATGCCATGGCGGAGGGTCGGGCCACCGGCAAGTACGTGGTGCGCGTGGCCGGTTGAGCCCTGCCCCGGGCGGCGCCCCTTGCGCAGGAAGTCGGGTGGGCCGACTTCCTGCGCAGAGCGCGGAGCGCGGAGCCTGAAGCGCGGAGCCCGGAGCGTTGGAGGCCGGGCGGGTCAGGGGTTGTAGAGGCCGCCGGCCTCGCCGGGGTCGCCGGGGCCGTTGTAGCCCTGAGGACGGCCCTGGTTGCGCGTCCCGGGCCTGTTGGTCTCGACAAAGCGACAGGCGGCGAAGTGCACGTCGCCCATGCCGGGCCGCAGGATGTCGCTCAGCAGCACGTCGCCGTCGAAGACGATCGAGCGGCCCGCGAGTTGGGGGTCGGTCAGCGTGGCGACGTTGATGACGGCGGCGGCTGGCGTCCCCGGGTCGAGTTCGACGTCGTACCCGCCGCCCACCGGGCTGGCGATCGCCGGGTTTCCCCGGATGGTGAGGCCGCTGGGGTAGGAGATGGTGTAGTTCTGCAGGCTCCGCCCGCCCACCACGGTGCGCGTGGCGCCACGGTCCTGCCCCTGTTCCACGCTGCCGCCCCGGTTGGCGCCGTTCTCCACCTGCCCGCCCAGGTCGTCGGGGAGGACCATCCCGTGCTGCGTGTAGAAGTGCACCCTCGTCCCCGCGGGCACCCGGAAGGTGCCGTTCGCGGCCTCCCAGGCGCCGTGACCGCTGAGCACGAGACCGTCCGTACGCGCGGGCGCGGTGTTGTCGGCCTCCCAGTCGTCGTCCGGGTTCTGGTGATTGATCATGGGCCGGTTCTGGTCGGCCGCGCGCTGGATCCCGGTCGCGCGGAGCATCTGCACGACGGCCGCGTTGCCGTGGCTGCTCTGGAGGCCGAGCAGCGACTGGGCGGCGGCCTGCGCCCGGTTCGGGTTCCTGGTCGCCGGCTCCGAAGTGCGGGCCGGCGTGCGGGCCTTGCCGGCGGCACCCTTGGTCCTGTCGTGGGCGTGCATCGTCCCCCTCTCGACTCGAAAGCTCACTCTCCTGGATATCGGTGGCGTCGGCCCGGGCGCCAGGTCCGTACGGGCAGTGCCCGCTGCCTGAAGGCGCACCGCGCGGTGCCCTGCCGCGCCGAGACCTCGCGCGGTGGTCAGGCCGCGGGTATGCCCGCCGCGTAGAGGCCTGCCCGGCTGCCGCGGTAGGCGACGCCGCCGAAGGCCGTCAGCGAGAGCCCGGTGTACTCGGTGCCGAACTTGGCCGGATCGTCCTGCCATTGAAGCCGGCCGGTGGCCAGGTCGAGGGTGTGCAGCCGACCGTCGTTCAGCGCCACGTAGACCCGGCCGTCGGCGACGGCCATGGTGCTCATGCCCCGGCCCAGGCCGTCCGGCACCGAGGAGGTCCACCGGCTGCGGCCCGTACTCGCCTCCACGGCGACGACCCGGTCGTTGTCGAGGAGGCAGAGCGTCCCGTCGGCGACCGGGGCGGGCCGGACACCGGGGTGGCCGAGATCGTCACGCTGCCAGAGCACCCGGCCGGTCGCCGCGTCCAGGGCGGAGACGGTCGAGGCGGCACCGGTCGAGGCAGAGGCGGTCGAAGTGGCGCCGGTCGGGGCGGAGGCAGCGGAAGTGGACAGGTAGAGGACGCCCTCGTGGACCACGGGCCGGTCGACGAGCTTGCCGACGGCGGGCTGCTCCCAGCGCCGCTCACAAGTCTTCGCGTCGAGGGCGGAGATCCCGCCTGCGGGGGCGGCGAGGTACACGGTGCCGCCCGCGATCGCCGGCCCGCAGGCGGCCTCCAGCGGGCCGGCCCACCGGGCCTCGCCGGTCGCCGCGTCGTAGGAGTGGACGCGGCCGTCGCAGGTCACGAACACGTCCCCGCTGACGGTGGGGCCGTCCGTCCATCCGGACAGGTAGCCCCCCGGCGCGGGCACGGCCCATCGGACGGCTCCGGACGCGGCGTCCAGGGCGTGGACGTGGGAGTCGGTGGTCACGCAGACCAGTCCGTCGCCTGCGGCGATCGGCCAGCCGAAGTTGCTGTCGGCGGGATTGTGCGAGGTGACCTTGGCGCTCCAGCGCGGGGTGCCGGTCCGCAGGTCGAGGGCGCTGACCGTGCCGTCGAAGTCCGCGACGTAGAGGTCGGGCTGCGGGGTGGCCGACAGGGCGACCCGGCTGCCGGTACCGGTCCTGCTCCAGACGCGGTGGCCGGTGTCGGCGTCCCGCCGCGCCCACCAGCCGATGCCCCCGACGGTGACGGCGGCCCCCGCCACACCGGCGACGCCCAGCAGCATGCGCCTGCGGCTGACGTGGGGGCGGACGGGATCGGTCTGCGATTCGTTCGAGGTCACACCGAAGGTGACCGTCTGCGCCCGCCGCCGGTTCCACCGCGCGGGCGAGCTTCACAAAAGGCGCCGAGAAGGGCGGCCAGGATGCGGCCGGGATTCTGAAGGCTGTGCGCAGGAAGTCGGACCGGCCGACTTCCTGCGCGGGGACTCAGGTCAGTCGCTTGAAGCTTCGCGGCCGGGTCATCCGATCAGCTTGCCGGGCTCGTCGAGCCACACGTGCTGTTCACCGGTCGGCGTCATCGTCACGCCGAAGCGGGTGAGGTCCGGTTCGCCGTCGGCCAGCCATCCCCGGCGGGCGCGGACGATCTCGTCCCACAGGCGGCGGGGCCCGGCCTGCTGGACGGCGTCGGCGGCGCCCCAGTCGTGGTGGCGGACGGACGCCCAGGAGCCGACGCCGTCGGAGAGCTGCATGCGGTAGGTGCCGCCGGGGTCCGTGTCGTCCCAGGTGTGGTGATACCGAACGCCGGGCACCCGGAGGCCGATGGCGAACGCCACGTCCACGTTCTCCAGCGCCAGCTCCGGGTCGATCGGCGACGAGCCCCGGTGGATCGGCCGGTCGGTCGGTTCGGTCACCGGGTGGGGGCGCTGGCTGCGGACCCACATGAAGCTGACGTTGTCCACGAACCTGCCGTGGGAGGGCTCCCCCGGACCGCCGACCACCAGGCGCAGGAGTCCGGCGTTGGCGTAGGGCGTGCCCCAGGGGGTGACGATCACGCCGCCGGGGCGGGTCTGTTCGAGCCAGGCACGCGGCAGTCGGCGAACCGCCGCCGTGGAATGGACGCGATCGTAAGGCGCCCGGAGGGGCTGGCCTTCGAGGCCGTCGCCGGTCGAGCAACTGGGGTGGAAGCCTGCTGCGGTGAGTCGTCGGGCCGCTGCGGCGGCGACCGCTCGATCCACCTCCACGGTGGTCACGTGGGCGTCGCCGAGCCTGGCGGAGAGGAGCGCGCTCGTCCATCCGGTGCCGGTGCCGATGTCGAGCACGGTGTTCCCGTCGACCACGTCCAGGTGCCGGAGCATCCGCGCGACGAGGGACGGCATGGAGGCCGAGGAGGTGGCGATGCCCGGCCCGGTATCCAGGCCGTCATCGATCTGGGTGACCACCACCTCGTCGGCGTTCACCAGCGCCCACCAGGCGTCCGGGTGGTCGGTCCGGGTGATCAGGCCGTAGCCGGTCGGCCTGTCGCCGTCCGGGGCCCAGACGGAGTCCGGGACGAAGGAAGAGCGCGGGGCACGCTCGAACGCGCCCCGCCACCCCTCGCCCAGTGCCCCCGCTGATTCCATTCGGGTCAGCAACTGTGCGTAGTCGTCCATCAGTTAGCGCTCACTTCTTCGGCGGCGTCACGGGCTTGGTCCACTGACCGTCGGACTCCTTCGGGGACTGCTTCTTGTCCCCGTCCTCGCCACCCTTGCCGTCTCCGTGCTCGCCCATTCCGGCTCCTCTCGATCGGTGCCGGTCATTCGGGTGCCGGCAAGGTCCTGTCCAGCACGGTAGAGGCCCAACCTTGCTGGCGTGAGCGGCATTTCTCCGTATTTCTCCTGTGCGCGGCGAGGCTTCCGCAGGTTTCTCAGGTGGCTGCCAGTGCCAGCGTCGAGCGCGCACGGGCGATCAGCCGGTGTGCTGCGGGGCCGCACACCGCAGCATCGTGCAGCTTTCCCCAGACCTTCCGGTACAGCGCGATGTCGGCGGGTTCATCGAGCCACAGCTCAGCGTTCCACGTCTCGACGATCGCGAGCCTGTCGTCGTAGATCCAGAAACCGTGCTTGGGAATGACTGTCACCGGAGCCCCCAGCGGAACGATCCCCACCTCAACCGTGTCGAGCCCCAGCAGGCCACCCAGTCGATCGAGTTGAGCGGCGAGAATGTCGGGCGGACAGATCTGCACGTACAGTGCGGCCTCGGACATGATGAAGCGGAAGCGCTTCCCTCGCTGGTAGAGGGACTCCTGACGCTTCAGCCTGGCACATACTCCTTCCTCGATGTCACGTGGCCCGTCGTCCAGATCGGTTGCGTGAGTCAGGACGTGGCGGGCGTATTCCGCGATCTGGAAAATGCCCGGGATGATGGCAGGTTCGTAGCCGGTGGTCACCGCCGCCTCCCGGCCGTGCCTGACTCCGGCTTCCTCGCGCACCCGGTGCCCGCCGGCCAGCACCCGCTTCCATCCCCGATAGCGGGACTCCAGGCCTTGCAGCCTGCCTTTCAACTCGGCAGCGACCTCCGGACGCCCCAACGCTTCGGCCCACGCCTGGAGATCTGCGGGAGTGGCCGTCTGCTTGCCGTTCTCCAGCTTCGAAATCTTCGACGCCGGCCAGCCCAGTCGTCCGGCGAGGTCGCGGCCGTTCACGCCCGCCTCGGTGCGCAACTCCCGTAGCCGCACACCGAGGGACAGCCGGGCCTGCTGAAAATCGGTGCTCACCACCCGGAGGCTACCTGCCGACTGAACTCGCACGTCGGAACCGCGAAGTGCCGTGCGGCATCGCAGGCTTGGCACTCGGCAAGCACTGCGCGGGTGACCGTGCGGTCGTGGAGGTGACGAGCGCGGGTTTCGCAGAGGGCGCCGAGGAGGGCGGCCAGGAGGTTGAAGGTCAGGAGACCTAGCATCGGCGGCGGTCCCGCTCGCGCTTGTACTCGCGGAGGAGGGCGAGGAGGTTGATGAGGGTGCTCGCCGGGATGTTGCCGAGGGAGACGAGGGCGCGGCCGTTGAGGTTGGTCTCGCCGGGCTGGGCGGAGGGCCACAGGAGCCCGAACTCGCGACCTTCGGTCCGGAGTTCGACGATGAGTCCGGTGATCTGGCGGGCCGTGAGGTGGTGCAGCGCCGGATCGGCCGGGTGGATGGGGTGGTGGGCGATCACGCGACACCGTCCAGCTCGAACCAAACGATTTTGCCCAGCTTCAGGGGGTCGACGCCCCAGCGGTGGGTGAGGCCGGTGACCAGCTGGAGGCCCCGGCCGGACTCGGCGAGCGGGCAGGGCGTTCGCTGCTCGGGGAGGGCGGAGGAGCGGTCCGCGACGGTGACGCGGAGAGTATTGGAGAGGAAGTGGATGAGGACGACGGGGGAGGTCGTCTCGCCGTGACGCCAGGCGTTGACGATCAGTTCGACGAGGGCGAGCTCGGCGTCCGCGATGGAGGAGGACGACCAGCCGACGCGGGTCATGCCGTCGCGGAGGGTGTCGCGAGCGAGGGTGAGGGAGGGGGAGTTGAGGTTACGCACAGGGATCTCCCGGAGAGGTGAAGGGGAAATGCCGAGCGGGCCACTGACGCCCGGTTCGGTGATCGGTGCATCACCGACTGTAGGGCACTGGTGGTACATGTACGGGTACTTCTACCCCACTCTTCACTCGATCGATGGATTGCTGGACCCTTCGCGGGATCGCGATGGATGCTTGGGGGCATGCCACCACGAACCACCCCGTCGGCCAGGCAGGAACGAGTAGGCACCGAGCTGCGGAAGATGCGCGACTGCGCGGGCCGCACAACCGCCGAAGCCGCCGCGCTGTTCGGATTCGCCCGACCGAAGATCACGCAGATCGAGAAGGGGCAGTACCCGATCAGCGCCGAGCGGGTACGCATGCTCGCCTGCGACTACGAGGAGGGCGATCACGCCTTCGTGGAAGCGCTCGCGGCCATGGCCGAGGAACGCCACAAGGGTTGGTGGGAGGACTACCGAGGGTCCGTACCGCCTGGCTTCCTCAACATCGCCGAGATGGAGTACTTCGCCAGGGGAATGCTCACCTATCAGATCTCGCACATTCCCGGCGCTATGCAGACAGAGGAGTACGGGAGAGCGATCTTCAAGGACGTCTACCCGACGCTTCCGCCTCGACTCCTCGAAGCACGTGTCGAGCACCGACTTCAGCGCTCGGCACTACTGATGGGCGAAGGTGCTCAACCGTACTCGGCGCTGGTTCACGAAGCCGCCCTGCGCATGCTGTTCGGTGGCCGCGATGCCGCAAAACACCAGCTGGACAAGCTGCTTGAGTACTCAGAACTTCCGCACGTGGCGCTTCGAGTGATCACCTTCAGCGCCAATGGGTTCATTGGTGCGGGCCAAGGCATCTTCTACGCGAAGGGGCCAGTTCCCCGCTTGGACACCGTCCAGCTCGACGCAGTTGGCGGCCCGGCGTTCCTGCATGAGCAGAAGCACTTGGAGAACTACCGCCACATCATTGACACGATGGCCGAGCGGTCTCTCACCGAGAGCCAGTCTCGTGATGCCATCAGGCTTATCAAGAAAGAGATCTAAGCCATGAAGACCCTCCACTGGAAGCGCCCCAAGGCCTGCGCAGACGGCAACTCCTGCCCTGAGGTGGCCATAGGTCCCGATGTCATATACATCCGCAGCACTCTTCTACCCGACGCCATCGCCCAACTCACCCCCACCGAATGGCGCGACCTCGTCTCCGCCATCCGCGCCGGAGAGTTCGACGTCTGATCCACCGCAACTGGCGGGCCGTTCGTCGAACGGCCCGCCCTGGCCGTCCCCTTGAGCCCCTTCCGTCCCTACTAACCCAGCAGTCCGATAACCCCATTTTCATAAGACGGCCTGATCCCACCGCTCCCCAACCGCCCCCGACCCGACGCCGGTTTGCCGCCGAGGAGGGCCGGGGTAGTGCCGAGGAGTTCGCACTCCCACGGACCTCAAGTCCGGTGCGGGCACTGATGCTTAGACATTGCGAAGGGATCGATATCCATGAACAGGACCCTCCGGAACGCCCTCGTGGCAGTCGCCGCCGTCGGCGCCCTCGGCGTCGCCGCTGCCGCTCCCGCCATGGCCGCAGACACCACGCCGGCCCAGCCGACGGCCCGGGTGCAGGCGCAGCTCAGCAACCCGAAGACGGTCAAGGCCGACGACTTCAACAAGGCCCGCGACATCCTGATCAAGGCGGGCAGCAAGACCGCCGAGAAGACCCACCCGTCCCACGGCGTCAAGGACGTCCCCGTCTCCTACGGCACGAGCCTGCTCGCCGAGGCCCGCGACGAGTTCCGCGCGGCGGACAAGAACCTGCCCGAGAAGGACAAGCAGTCCGGCATGTCGCACGCCCACTACAAGGCCGTCCACGACGCGGCCAAGAAGATGGGCATCGACACCTGGTAACCCCGCCCGGGGGGGGGGGGGGCGGGGGGCGCCCCCCCCCCCCGGCCCCGCCCCCCCCCCCCCCCCCCCCCCCCCCCGCGCGCGCCCGCGCGCGCGCTCGCAGCC